>DASQWJ010000110.1:0-4055 GCA_035640315.1 Nitrososphaeraceae archaeon | reverse complement strand
TATCTTCTTTTATCTTTCTCTTAGGCATCCATTTCCACCAATATGGAATCTTAAAAATGCACTTTAATATCTACATAACTTGAATTAAACAAAAAATTACAATTTCTGAATTTGTATGCATGTTAGACACAATTCATTTATCAATTTGATTGTCAAGATCAATTAGTTATTATCATTGTTGTTTCCATTGTCGCCACTATCACCATTGCCACCATCGTCGCCACTATCACCATTGCCACCATCGTCGCTATTGTTTTCTTCATCTTCGAAATCTTCATCTTCCATATTGATGGACGTTCCATTACTGACAGCACCCGCCATGGCACCCATTCCACTAAAGACATCTAGGACAGGACCAGGGATACCCTGTGGATAGTATTTGGAGTTGAATTTACTCATGTCAACTTGGTCGTATAACATTTTTAGTTCGTTCATATTCCACAAGTCCAACCACTTTCCAGTTTCATCGTGGATGAAATTGCATGTATCGGTAAAGAATTGTTTCATTTCCGGTACTGAATCTATTTCTCTTTTTTCAGACACCTGCAACAGTATCATTGCACTGTAAAAGCTCGCATAACAGTCTGTAAACGTTCTTGACTGTGATTCCGTTCCAGAGTCGTTTGTTTGATTAGTAAATGGTTGTGCATTAATGGCGTTAACTGAACTAGCTACTAGAATTATTGTCATTAAACTAACGGCAACGAACAATTCCTTCATTTCCTGAGAGTTAACATTTGCTTTCATATAAAGTAAAGTAATATTGTTATATTATAGACGCAAATATTGAATTTTGTTGTATGAGATTTACATCGATGGTTCAAGCAGGGGAAATCCTGGTCTTTCAGGCATAGGAATAGTTGGGACCAACGAAAACAAAAGGCTGTTCAGCTATAAAGAATTTATTGGAATCAAGACAAACAACCAAGCAGAGTATTTTGCCCTAAAAAGGGCGCTCCAGATAAGCTCCTACCAGACCAAGAATATAAGAATAAAATCAGACAGCATATTATTGGTAAATCAAAGATCAAAAAAATACAAGATAAGAAATATGGAGCTAAAGAATATTTCAATGGAAATAGCAAACCTTGAGAAATTATTTGATGCGGTAGAGTACAAACATGTTATGAGAACGGAAAATATCAATGCTGATTTTGAGGCAAATTCTGCAATAGACGATTATGTTAAATATCAAAAAAGGAAACTAAATAATGGCAGCGGTGAAGACTCAGAGTTATTCTAACTATCATCTAATATGATGAAAAGGCATTAGACTGAGCTGCCAAAAAGTTATGAAAATCTAAAGATTTATCTAATCTATTTAAATAATTTTTGATGACTTGCTGGATGAAAGATCACGTCTTCCTACGGTTGTAAAAAATATTATCGTTTTTGTCCTAGGAGTCTTGATAGTAGCTTCACTTTATCATTATTTTGAAACCGAGTTTGACAACCCGTTGCCATTTTTTGTAATTTACAGTGACACAATGAGTCCGGCCCTCAGGGTTAATGATTTGATAATAATTGGGGATGGAAATACATTCAACAGCACACATGTTGGAGAAATTATAGTATTCAATAAACCGGCCGGCGAAGATAGAGTTATAGTACACCGAATATCCGAAATCACATCAGAGAATGGCAAAAGAGTAATCATAACAAAGGGGGATGCTAGCCCGGTATCAATACCTGGAGTTGATTTTCCCATAAATAGTCAAAATTTCATTGGCAGGGTTAAGTTGGTTATTCCAGAAGTTGGTATTCTATTGATTCCACCCATAAACTACATACTACTCGCAGGAATAATTTCGGCCGTAGGACTTACTATCTATTTTTATGGAAGAAGAAAGACAGTTTAGGAACAAGATTTTCAATTGCATTTGCATATTTTTCGACGATGAGTCATGAACAAAGATATTTATCGAATGAATGAAAAAATTACCTTAGGGGGTATTATCCCTGGGAATTCCTGAAAAAATTAAAGCAATACAAGAAGAGATTCATAGGACTCAAATAAATAAGGCAACAGAATTTCATATTGGCATTCTTAAGGCTAAAATGGCCAAACTGCGACGCGAGCTCGATGAAAACAAACATGGCAAGAATGTTTCTTCGGGAAAGGAAAATGAGGGCTTCAATGTCAGAAAAGCAGGAGATGCATCAGTTGTTTTGGTGGGACTGCCCAGTGTAGGAAAATCCACATTACTCAATGCATTGACAAATGCGAAATCTCGTACTGGTTCCTATCAATTTACAACACTTACCGCAGTACCAGGAATGATGGAATACAATGGTTCTAAAATCCAAATTCTTGATCTTCCAGGCATTGTAGAAGGTGCCTCCAAAGGCAGAGGGCTTGGGAGGAAAGTTCTTTCAGTAGCAAGAAATGCGGATCTAGTTTTAATGATATTGGACGTTTTTCAACCCGAGCTTCTAGAGATGCTAGAACGAGAACTTCATGAAGTTGGTATTAGAATCAACAAAAAACTCCCACAGGTGTTCATCGAAAAAGCACATTACGGAGGAATCGCGGTTCACGATCAGGTCTCTAATATTCCTGATCATTTAGTTAAGGAAATTCTTAGAATTCATGGTATTAGTAATGGTCGCATAATGATCAAGGAACCAAATCTTTCGATAGAACAGCTGATAGATGTGGTTACAGGAAATAGAATTTACCTGCCTGCGCTTGTAGTGTTAAATAAAATCGATCTAGTCGATGGTAAATTTATATCCCAAATTGAAAAAAAGGTTAAAGATTTTATTCCCATTTCTGCGGATCGAAAAATAAACATCGACGATTTGAAGCAATTAATATATGATAAACTAGCTTTTATCAGAATTTTCCTAAAACCTAAGGGTGACAAAATTGATGAAGAGCCACTAATAATGAACCAAAATTGCACTATTCGTGATGTTTGTCTAAAAATTCACAGGAACTTTGTAAGGGACTTCAAGTATGCTTATGTTTGGGGAAGTAGCGTCAAATTTAGTTCCCAGAAAGTAGGATTGGATCACAGACTTAACGACAAGGATGTACTGAGAATCATCTTGAAGTAAGAGTTTCTAAATCAACTTTTATAATTTGGAAAACTTAAAATCTACGTTTTTGAGGTATGTATAAGGGACTCTTGAAATATCCAAAGGTTGTTCTTACCGCAGATCGTACTCTTATGTCACCGTATAGAGGCATATCGTTAGCATCATTTTTTGGCTGCGCACCAGCTATAGATCCAAATAGATCGCATGATACATTACTTTACAAGATACTTCGAAATCAGGTTACGCCTAGATTATTATTTGATTTCATCTGTAATCCTATTTCTCATCATAATGGTATTGCGGATTATGCACCTTATGGTTTGAGGAAGGTTGAGGCTTCGTTGGTCAGGGATGGTTATGCCAGAGAAGATGTGGTAGTTGCACATCCTGATTTCGTTGATAGATTCATTGGTCCTCAAACAGAAGTTGTGGGGACATATGAAATGGACCCTCTTGGTATGGGTCCGGTAACTATGACTTTTACGTATGGTCGAAAGCAGATCTCGTATGATGAGTTCTATAACAGAGATCTACACATGAAAATAAACCGAGCAAAGGAGAAAAATGGCAGTAAGGCAAAAGTAATTGCTGGCGCTTCTGGAACATGGCAGTATAATTATGATCCGGCAAAAATAGAGGAATATGGATTATACGGGATTGTAGAAGGAGATTTGGGCGGAATAGGTCCCGAAATTGATGGAGCTGGTGCTTCATTCTTTGATGCGCTCATAAATAATGAATTGGATACGGCAAATCCGTTCAAGAAAAATCCATTCAAAGTTGAGATTAAAGAATTTGAAAGAAGTGGTAGCAAATATCATGGTCGGTTTATTCATTATTGGAATGAACCTACCGTCGATGAAATTCCAACCATCATCAACCCTAGCATGCATGGAATGATTGAGGTAATGAGGGGTTGTGGACGTGGATGCAAGTTCTGTGATGTAACTCTCAGACCTTTACGATATTATCCTGTAGAGAAGGTTGTAAAAGAAATAGAAATCAACATGAAG
>DASQWJ010000109.1:0-3878 GCA_035640315.1 Nitrososphaeraceae archaeon | reverse complement strand
ATACAATTTCCGTGCTATTATCTCATTAGATACTCAGTTTACTAGAAGAAGAACTTGATTTTGTCATCAAATTGAACTTGAACTTTATATCATATTTTTCCCAATAATTGGCTATCCAATTATTCCGAAATATGACCTAAGATTATCAAAATGATAAATTAATTATAGTTCAATGCATAGATTATACAAATCAGCAAGGACATTTATGAAGGAAAATATTATATAACTTAGATGTAGAATATACACTATATGGTAAGAGCGCTGCAAATTTTGCTTTTATTTTTCATGCTATCCATTGCCGGTACACTCACACAAGTTAGCTTGATAGAGGCAGCGACCGAGAAAAATTCAACTGATGGTGGTGGAACCAAGAATGAGGATGTTTTTGCATTATTACAACTTGAGAAAGATGTGGCAAAGCATGAAGGCACCTTGAAAGATCTTCATTCGGGTAACAAGAGTCCATTTGACTTATTAGGTGAAGTAAAGAACGATGAAAAATTCACACCAGAATCAGGCAGTTTTCTTCCAGAATATGATGATACTCTAGAAGATAACGATGGCTAGAAACTTTCTTACTAGACGCGAGAAATGACTCAATTGGTGACATGTAATTTAGTTTGTAGAACGTCACAAGATTTGGTATTTATTTATCATAAATTCAATCCTTTATCTTGAAGAAGGTTGCCGTGCTCTTTAGTTATAAAATGTAAAAAGTTTTACCACATTTGACGAATATCTTTCTTACAGTATTTTATAATAGAATCTGAAGGCAAAAAATATTTATTATCTGGAAGGCGATTCGAATCGTAAGTAATTTGTTCAATCTTAGATTTAGAAATTTGGCATATATTATTGGATTTTCAGCAATATTTCTTATTTTTACATCAAATTTGATAATTAATCATCAAATTTTCTCAACCGCATATCCTGTCGTCAATACGCTCTCTTCTAATGACTTGGAAAAATTTTCAATAATGCCTATAAAGGATACCACTCATGATTTCGGACCATCGTTTATTACAACTAATCCAAATAATGAAGAATGGAGAAACAGACTCTGTGAAAATACTAACCAGGCAGGCATCAACATAGGAATTCCTTTCATGTGTGATCCAACCAATAACGCGCAAAACGAAAACAATAACGTGCAAAACGAAAACAATAACGCGCAAAACGAAAACAATATTCAGCATGGTCGAGATATTTCTGACAAAGTACACGAAAAGATCGAAAACCTAAAGGAAAAAATTGATGATTCGATATTTGGTAATAATGAAAGGGACAATTCCCTGTCCAATAGCGTTCAATCGAACTCTGAAAGTGACAATAAGAAAGAGAAAGATAACAATAATGCTGGTAACGGTAACATCAACAATAATGGTGATAATGATAATCAACAAGAGAACTCTGAACAACAATTATCGGAAGAACAAGGAACAGAATTCAATTATGATAATTCGAATGGTAATAACGATAATCAGCAAAATACCAATGATGGAAATAACGCCAATATCGCCAATAATCAGGGTAACAACGATGATAATCAGGGTAACAACGATGAGGACGGTCTTGGAATTTCTGGTTTGGGTCTCGATCTGAATATTGACAAAAAACTGGGTAAAGTAGATGAGAAAATTGATAATCTAAAGAATAATCTGGGTGTTGGCCAACAGGAAAAGAAAGATAAGGAAGAAAACAATAACGACCAGGGTAATGATGATACTCTTGGAATTACTGCGTTAACCCCCAATGTTCTAAATATACAGGCAAATTTGGATAAGCAAATTGAGAAATTAAAGGACAAGTTTGAAAATGAGAAGGATAACCAACGACTTGTAGATCAACGTAACGAGTTTGATGATGACGAAGATGATACTAAAGATAGTGATGATGGTGATGATGGTGGCGATGGTAAGGACTATGATGGCTATGGGTTTAAGGGCGACGATGATAACGGAAATGGACATGAGGATGGAGAAGAGAACTTTAACTTTGCTGCAGCGGGTGATTTCGGTTGCTCAACAAATACTCAAAACACTATAGAAAACATGCAAAGTAAAGATCCAGAAATAGTTTTGACATTAGGAGACCTTTCATATCATAGTACCGCCGATTGTTGGTTTGACATGATGTCCCCAGTCAAAGATAAACTAATGTTAACACTGGGATATCATGATGTAGAAGATGGTCAAGCAAAAATGAATCAGTATATGAATAGCTTTGCTTTGGAAAAACCATTCTATTCTTATGATTACAATAAGGTTCACTTTCTAGTCATGTCTGCAAAGTCCGTCTACTACAAGGGTTCTGAACAATATAACTTTGTTGAAGATGATTTGAAAAAGGCGTCGGAGAATGAAAATGTCAATTGGATAGTAGTAAGTTCTTATGGACCTCCATATACTTCGCCCTCAGAACACACTGCTTTTAAAGAACTCCGAGAAGTTTATCATCCGATCTTTGAGAAATACGGTGTAGATTTAGTTTTGGGTGGACATAATCATAATTATCAGAGAACCTACCCCTTGACATACAATCCTAATGATAGCGGAGAACCAAAAGTAACAAGTACGTCTACCGGCGAATACGACGGTCAAAAAGATGGCATTGTCTTTGCAATAGTCGGCACAGGGGGAGTAAATTTGTATCCCTTCACTGGACAAGCTCCGTTTGTGGAAAAACAGTTTGACAACAAATTCGGATACTTGAATATTGACATTACCAACGGCAATCCACACTCAAAATTGATAGGAACTTTCTATGATAATAAAGGCGGCCAAATTCTAGACCAATTTACAATAGATAAGGATTTAAAAAGTAAGACCACCGAAGTAGTTTCAAGCTGATAGGAAATAAAAACACAAAAATGCCAAAGAATTGACACTCGTTCAAAGTTTTCGGAACTTGTGCAAGTTATTTTATTGAGTGCAATAGTCACTTTACCAAACAGAGTATCCTGATATTAATGTGTATGACTTATTAGTAGTCATAAATTAGTAACGTCATTCTACAAACCGATTGTAAACGATGTCTTGTTTTATGAACCCTGCTATTATCCTAAATAAGAATCTGGATAAAACCTTAAATTGCCTATGAATTTACATAGCTGGCAACAATTGAAAAGATTTAGTTCAAATATTACAAGATCTAATTTTATTACTCTGTCATGCTTTGGATTTTTATTTGCGGTATTGCAATTTTTGATCTTTAGTGTGGCAGAAGCGCAAACATATAACAAATTGGAATTTGTGTACAATATTGA
Organism: Nitrososphaeraceae archaeon; assembly: GCA_035640315.1. Classification (GTDB taxonomy): domain Archaea; phylum Thermoproteota; class Nitrososphaeria; order Nitrososphaerales; family Nitrososphaeraceae; genus TA-21. The sequence continues at coordinate 613 of DASQWJ010000109.1, read as the reverse complement.
GCAAATGAAGGGCCACCTTGAACAGGCTATATTGAATAAAGAAAATGAAAACAATACTTTGACCCAGGCCCATATTCAACATCCTATAGTAGAAATCTATGATGCCATTGAAGCACAGCTTGCTGCAGTAGATAGTAACCATAATACTTTGCTCTTTGATTCATTGAGTCAGCTCTCAAAGAATGCAGATAATTCAGATCTGGCCCAGTTTAAGGAAGAAACCAATGGAGTCAATCAGATATTAGACAAAGCGATTGATCTCGTTGCTCCAGGAGATAACAGTACTCTTACACTCATAGTGGCATCTTGGTTGCTTGATGCTGCAAATACAGAATACGACTCTGGTGTGAGGAATGGAAAGATAATACAAATAGTAGAATACCAAGATGCAATGGGATTTATTTCAAGATCTGAATCCTTACTTAATGCTACATTACCAGCGCTTAATCAGTCAATGAAAGCTACAGGAGACGATGCTTACAAATTATACCCGCAATTAAACACAAAAGTTCTAACTATGGTAGATATCAATGACATATATACAACAGCCAGTCAAATAAAACAGAAAATATCTAACATAACGGGATTCTAGTATCAGTAAAAAAATAACGTT
>DASQWJ010000108.1:0-9670 GCA_035640315.1 Nitrososphaeraceae archaeon | reverse complement strand
AACATCCATATCTTTTGTGTAATCGACAGACAAGCAGACGAGAATTTGCTTGAACATAACAAGCTTCAATATCATTCATTGTTTAGACATTCTGATTTTTCGGACTATATTGACTCAAAAATAAACGAAAGTTGAAAAAGATAATGGTTATTTGATGCAATGTCATTTTACTCCTTTATTTGAGAATTCAAAATAGCTTCATTACTCTAAAATAGTAATGAAATAAAACTGTACGTATTATAAGATTATTCCCAATATTTAACTTCATCAAGTAGAGAATTAATAACTAGTAAAATTTCTAAAATACATTATTAGTAAAACTAGCTTAACCCCATGTGATGAAGTTTATTCAGGAATAGATTCTTTTACAACATAGTTATTGCTGTGCGATATTTCGGGTAAGTCAGCTATGGCCGGGAAGATTCGGCACATTTCTTCGTGTTTCTTTATGAAGATCAATCCTGCCTCCGCAGTTCTGTATAGTCCTGTGATCTCAGAATATTCCATTAGTTTCCTGTCAACTGCAGTCATCAGATAACGTGTTAACTGGGAATGAGATACACCTGCATTAATCATTATAGTAGTCTTGTATTCCCAATTCGAGACAGCTGCATTTAGGATCGCAGCCATTATTTCAATCTCCGAGCGATTCTTCATTTTAGAACATGAATCTAGTTCCACATTTAGATAAAAACTAACTAGATAAGTATCACTATTTGCTAGATTGATAAATATTGACAAACACAAAATGAAATCTCGATTTACAAGTTGTGTATGAGTATAAATCTGTTTAACTATTATTGGTGTCCGTCAAGAATAACAAATTTTTTGCCCGTCCTTATCTCTATATGAGATACCAAAGTCAAGAATGTTTGAGAGCTGATCACCATTGAATACAGTACCGTCCTGACAAACTAATGAGCTGTCAAGACAGCAGCTTCCACAAATACCTATTCCACATTTCATGTAGCGTTCCAAACTCGCCTGAACCGGTATTGAATTCTTGTTGGCCAGATCCACAACTCCCTTCATCATTAATTCAGGTCCACATGTATAGACACAGTCAAAAGTATTGTTTCTCAACAAATCGTTCATTAAACTGACAGTCGTACCTTTCAATCCATAACTGCCATCATCAGTACAGACTTTAACGGATGAGTTACCATGTTCCAATAGTTTTGTCGCTATCTTCTCAAAGAATACTTCCTTTTTGGTTCTTGCGCCCAACACAATTGTGATATTTAATCTCCTGTTGCTTGCGAAGGATGCCAATCTCAATAATGGGACCAACCCAGTTCCTCCGCCTATTATCAATATTTTCTTGCAATTGTTTCTCAGAATGAACTCATTTCCATAAGGACCACGCAAACCAATCAGATCACCTTCTTTCCTCTCAAATAAAGCGGTTGAACCAATACCGGATTTCCTGATTGTAACTGCTGCATACCCCTTTTTAGGATGTATCATCACACTCATTGGGATTTCTTCAATTCTCGGGATCCAGACCATCAAGAACTGAGCGGGTTTAGCAGCATAGCTCAATTCATCCTTAAAAACCAGAGTTTTGACAGTCGGGGTTTCAGAAACGATTTCTTCGATCCGGACTATTCTTCTTTTATCAATATTTGTGTGCAATTCCAATTATCTCGCTAATATTTTTTAAATTCTTCATTTCAACATAATTCTTTAGTGCCTTAGTAATTTGATTAAAAATCCTAGGCCCCCTGGATCCAAGTACACTACCAATTTGGACTGCAGTCGCCCCAGCAATCATATACTCTATTACATCTTTCCAAGACGAAACACCACCACATCCTATGACAGGTACTCCAAGTTTCTTTGAAATTTCGTAAACACATCTTACTCCGATAGGCTTTATGGCATTCCCAGATAAACCCCCTATACGATTGCTCAAGATTGGCATCATTGTTTCAATGTCAATGCTCATTGCCCTTAAGGTGTTAATTGCAGTGATTATATTTGCTCCTGCGTCTATAGCCACCTTCGCAAGTTCTACGACATCAATTGAACCCACTCCCACTTTAACCGAAATTGGCCTGTTGGTATTCATTCTTACAGTCTTTACAATCTTGTTAACTGCTTCTGGATCATCACCTACTTCCATACCCATCTTAGACACATGAGGACAAGAGAGATTGATCTCATAGCCAAGAATATTCAATGCATCAAATCTCTTGACCATCTTCGAAAATTCCTTTTCAGAGGAACCAACAAGACTAATGAAAATTGGAATATTTTTATTATGAGACAACTCTCTTGAAAAGGCATCTACTCCTGGGTTTGATAGCCCGACGGCATTCAGATAACTGCCACCTCCCAGAGGAATTACCGTAGGGTTTGGATATCCTTTCATTGGACTTAGACTGATGGATTTTGTCACCACTGCTCCAATATTCTCACTGTATAGTCTTTCGAAGATACTTTGAGATATTCCAAGGACACCTGAGGCAAGCATAGTTGGGTTACGAAGTTGTATTTTGTCTAGTACAACAGACAGATTATAGTTTTTGTCCTCAGTGTTCAATGATAAATAAATAATTTGAATACTGGTAATTTAATCTAAATTAAAACGTCTGACGACTTTGATTATGACTAGAAAAGATTGAATTCAGCGATATTCTCATTTTCATGCGATAGCAAGTTAACCATTTTACTATAACATTGAATGCAATTAGATAAATCAATTGTTACACATAATACAATTAATGCAAGCAAATCGCAATTGCCTGATGGTGATTTCTGCCTTGGCTCTTAATGTCATTTTCCTCCTACTGGCGGAAACAACCGACTTTGCCAATGCCCAGCATAGCGGAAAAATGACTCTGACGTGCAATCATGGAAGAAATTGCGTTACAGTAATATGTATAGACGATAAACCCTGTGACACCATTCAGTTGAATTCAAAAAATAGCACAGGACTCCGTGACTATTTAGAGAATCAGACGAAAGCTGATTCAATTCCAAAGGAAATAGTTTGACATCATGCTAGCCTATCTTTGATTTACAATATGTAAGTCTTAATAGTTATTTTTTCCAAGTTATCATAATGAGCGTTCGAAATATTGGCAATCGGAGCATGGGCCAGTTATTTAACACGAAGAAAAGAATCGCAATAATAGCAACCATGGTGGCAGGAATTATACTTGGGTTGGTACTTTTTGGCAGATAGATAATACTGAAAATCAGTAAAGATTCTTGATTACTAAAATCTGGTATCTCTTCATAAGCCTTAGTTAGTGGAATCTAAATAATTTTCATATCCCACTCAGCATATGCTTAAGTTTCATGTTTATTCAAACTTCATTTCGTAATTTCTTTTTGTGGGAAATTTTCTTGAAGTCGTGATAAAGAATTATTCGGATTATTTATTGCAAATTTGATACAATATCCAGTTCAAAATTCTTAATTCGCTATGTAGTTTATCAGATTGTATTATTGAATGAGTCTGATTTATTTTCAGTATAGTTTCATTCATCCTAGATTCTAAAATATTACAGAATTGTATCTCTGGATTCTTCATATTTTTAATTGCCCATGAAAGAAGTTCAATCCTCTTGGCGAGATCTCGCTTGTAGGTGGATTCCTCTCGTTCTCTGCTTAGCCACAACTTGGACTCTTCAAGCTCTTTTTCTAATATTTGTTCAAAATTCATAACGGATTATACAAGGTTTCAAGAATTTATCCATCCTAGTACTCAAAGTACAGGGACTGACTGATTCAGAATATTGTTATTTTCTACCATAAATTATCGACAAACTTGGGTAGATGTCAAGTCTTGGCCTGAATTAATGTAACAGAGCAGGTATTAAAATACACAAGACAAATATAAAAAAGGATGTCTTTCAATAAGGGTGAATAATTTTGGGACGTTTTTTTGATCCACACATACACATGTACTCTCGTACCACCGATGATTATCAATCAATGTCAAAATCAGGAATAGAGGTAATTGTGCAACCTTCTTTCTGGTTAGGGAGTCCAAGGACCTCTGTGGGTACTTTTGAGGACTATTGGGAACATATGATATCGTTTGAAACTCAAAGATCCAAAGAATTTGGTATCGATCATTATGTATGTATATCAGTGAATCCTAAAGAATCGACCGCCAGACCTCTCGCATTGAATGCTCTTGAAGCAATGTCAAAATACATAGACCGAGAACGGGTTGTAGCTATAGGTGAAATAGGATACAATTTAATTAATAACTTGGAAGACGAATTATTTCAAATGCAATTAGACATTGCAATGGATAAAAAAATGCTAACAATGATACACCTCCCACATGTTAATAAAAAAGAAGGAATAGAGCGAACTCAATCCGTTCTTAAAAATAAAAATCTATTGGACATGACAAACAAGATCTTGATTGATCATAATACAGAAGAAACAATAGAAAAAACTCTAGAGCTTGGATGTTGGGCGGGATTAACTGTCTATCCTGTAACAAAACTTTCTCCTTCAAGGGCCATAGATATGATTGAAAAAAATGGTATAGATAAAATTATGATTAACAGCTCGGCTGACTGGGGAGTTTCTGATCCGTTAAGTGTACCACTAGTAGCCAAAGAAATGAAAAAGAGGGGATTCAGTATGAATGATATCGAAAAAGTAACGTTTTATAATGCATTTGAATTTTACAAGCAATCAACCAAGTTTCAGTGGAGACCATAACCTAGAGACATGGAGTTTGCATTTAGCACAAACGCCTTCAAAAAATATTCGTTGGTAGAAACAATTAATGTCTTGTCTGAGATAGGCTATACTGGAGTTGAAATTCTTTGTGATATACCCCATGCATATCCTAAAACACAAAGTGATACCGACATTAGCAAAATCAGACAATTATTAACAAGATTAAACATTAGTATTTCCAATCTAAATGCGTTTACGCTTTTTGCAATAGACGATACGTATCATCCTTCATGGATTGAAATTAATGCCAGCTATCGTAAGTTGCGAATAGATCATACCATAGATTGTATAAAATTGGCAGGCAAACTTGGCGCTAAAAACATATCTACTGAACCTGGAGGTCCGATCGTCAGTAATGAATTGAGCAAAGACAAATTGTTGAAAATATTTGAAGATGGAATTAATCAGGTATTGGATACTGCGGAAAAGGAAAACGTTACTTTACTAATAGAACCAGAACCGGATCTATTAATTGAAAATTCGGAACAATTTGATAACTTTATCAAAAATTTTGACTCAGAATCAGTTGGATTAAATCTAGACATAGGTCATTTTTTCTGTGTTGGCGAGGATCCTTCAGAAGTAATACACAAATTATCTGAATATATACGCCACGTTCATTTAGAAGATATTTCTGCGGAAAGACTACACAATCATCTTATTTTGGGTGAAGGTGCGATAGATATTAGTTCAACTCTCAAGTCACTCAAAGATATTGGATATGATGGATTTATTACAGTAGAACTGTATCCGTATCAAGATTGTCCGGCTTATGCTGCAAAGCAATCAATGAAGTTTATTAAATCACTTGACCATTTTTAGTCAGGAAATGATATTTTCAATAACTTTTATCAATACTTTATTCAAAAAATTCAATCAGTCTACTTTAGGTGATCGCTGTGGAAAGTTCTAATTTCAAAAATTATCTGCTTTTAGTTAGATTTCCCAACCTTTTTACTCTTCCATCAAATATCCTCTTAGGATTTGTTCTTGTTACGACTTTTACTCTGACAATAACGTCAGCAGTTCAAATTCTCATATTGGTTGCTATTTCCACACTTCTTTATTGTGTGGGCCTTGTTCTTAATGATCTCTTTGATTACGAGATTGATAAGAAGGAAAGACCAAACAGACCTCTTGCGTCAGGCAAGATATCAAGAAAAATCGCTATTATTATTGTTACCACATTTACTGCTATGGCCTTAATCTTGTCTTTACTAGTCAGTGTTACCACCTTTGGTATATCTGTCCTTTTATTAGTTATTATTTTCGGTTATGATAAATATTTGAAGAATACAAATGCTGGTCCTTTTACTATTGCCGCCGCCCGAGTTACAAATGTAATTTTGGGATCATCAAGTGCAAATATCATTGGCGTCGACAATTTTACTCAGGATATTCCATTTATGTTTGTCATATCAATTACATTTGTTTATGTGTCATTAATAGGATTCTTGAGTCGATATGAGGTTCAAGGTTTTACCAAAAATATCAAATCATATTTGATTCCTATCATTATTGCTGGAATTGTTTCCTCAATTCTGGTATTCAATCTGATAGGTTTCTTTAAATACGAATCCCTGTTGATTTTGGGTCTATTTTCATTTATTATGGCTAAAGCTACTTACAACATCCATAAGAAAGATTCGACAGGGATACAACAAACTATACAACTAATGATTCTGTCCATTATCGTCCTTGATTCCATATTTCTGACTGGCATAGCAGGACTGACGGTTGGAGCACCCGTATTGATTCTACTTGCTCCGTTGCTAATACTGGCAAGAAAGATGTACATGACCTGAGAAAAGAATAATTAGAATTAAATTGGTAAAATCCAATAGATTAATGGTTAAACACATAATCGTCATAGATGTTGTCGGTTTAGAAAGTAAGCATATATCTGAAGAAATAACTCCAAATATTTTCAAGATTTCGCAAACTGGAGAAACTGGAGAATTACAAACAGTATTTCCAGCAGTAACATGTACAGTCCAGAGCAGTTTACTTTCAGGATCATATCCAGAGGTTCACGGAATAATTTCCAATGGGCTCTATGATAGACAACATTATTCTGTTTCATTTTGGGAACAATCAAGTAATCTAGTACAAGCCGATAGAATTTGGGATATCATCAAAATGCATCGGAATGGCTCAAAAACTGCCGTTTTATTCTGGCAAAATACGATGTACTCAAATGCAGACTTTGTCATTACTCCACGTCCGTTGCATATGGAAGATAAAATGATAATGTGGTGTTATAGCAAACCATTAGGATTCTATGAAAAATTAAGTGATAAAATTGGAAAATTTGACTTGACCTGGTATTGGGGCCCACTTGTTTCCAAAAGATCGAGTGAATGGATTGAAATGGCAACTGAATACGTGTTAGAAAATGAAAAGCCCAATTTCCTATTTACGTATATTCCCCATCTTGACTATTCATTCCAAAGAAATGGAACAACGTACAAGGATCTCAAGGATGACCTGAGATTTGTTGATGAGTTGGTTGGTAAACTAGTGAAGAAGGTAACTAGTTTAGGTATATTACAAGACACACAATTTATCATCTTTTCAGAGTACGGGTTCACAGATGTAAATTCTGACATTCCGCTAAATTCCATACTTAGAGAAAACGATCTTGTTGCTGTTAGAGAAATTGAAGGACTTGAATATTTAGATCTTGAATACAGTAATGCATTTGCGATGGTGGACCATCAAGTGGCTCATATTTATGTTAAAGAAAGATATACAAATCAAGTAACAAAAATTTTAGAAGGAATTAAGGGAATTGACATGATTCTCGACAATAATTTGAAACAACAATTTAGAATTAATCACCAGCGTAGTGGAGATCTGATAGCTATTTCAAACAAGGATAAGTGGTTTAGTTATTATTGGTGGTTCGATCAACTCAAGGCTCCAACTTTTTCAAGAAGGGTAGACATTCATAGAAAACCAGGTTATGATCCGGTAGAATTATTCTTTGATCCCATTACAAGATCTATTCCGTTGAATGGTAAGTTAGTAAAGGGCTCCCACGGAAGATTACCAATAAAAGGTCAACCTGCCAATCCCGTGTTTGTGTCTAACATTAAAAATATTGGAAGTACCGGCGATGACAATGATTTAAGCATAGTTACCATTGGCAAGTATCTTAAAGGTTTAATATCCTGAAATATTGATGCGCATGTCTTGGGAATATTCGATTACACTATCATCCTTTAAGCATTTGGAACCAATACGGGTAACTCTTGAAAATCTAAAAAATCAAGGATTTAGTACAGTAGAGGTCTATGGCGAACCCGATTTCATTGATGTGAAGAACTTGATGTTTCAATTTGATTCTCTCTCAATTAAAGTATCGGGGATAACAGGCATGTGGGGCTTGAGCAGTGCGCATAACAAGTTACGCAATTTGGTTACTACAGATAACACGTTGTTGTTAGCTGCCCTGAATTATGTAAAAAAATGCGTTACTCTCTGTCATGGCTTGGGTGGCAAGACATTCAATATTTGCCTGTTTAGTGATAAACCATTAATTTCAGACGGAAATCACAAATTTTTACCATTAGACAAGAAAAGGAAATTGGTTTCTTCCCTTGTAAATCCTTTACGTGAATTGGCAAAGTATGCAAGTGATTACGATATCAATCTTGTCATCGAACCATTGAATCGCTATAGCACACCTCTTTGCACAAATTCTGAAGACGCAAAGTATATCGTAAATAAGGTAAACCACGAAAATTTAGGAATCATGTTAGATACCTTTCATATGAACATAGAAGAAGATTCTATTCAAGAGACAATTATTGCCACTAACACCTTATTGAGGCATTTTCATGTATCAGACAACAACAGGAAAATGCCGGGATTTGCTCACATAGATTTTAGGCAAGTAGTACAGGCGCTCAAAAAAATAAAATATTCAAAATTCATTACTTTTGAACCTACATTTCAAAATACAGACTATGTAACTGACTTGAAAGCAGGGCTGGACTATTTTACAAATTTATCCAAATGAGAAATTGAATTATATGAATGCTAATATGATGATATATGTTTTGACGAGGTATGTTTCATAGTTGTTAATACACAATAATGAAAGATCCATAATAAATAACGACTTTGCAAAAGACGTAGAAAGCGGACTGAGTGACAAACAAAAACATATTTCTCCTAAATTCTTTTATGATAAAAAGGGATCAAAGCTATTTGAAGAAATATGTAAACAGCCAGAATATTACCTCAATCGAATAGAATCTCAGATTTTGAAGAATTCCGTAAACAAGATATTAGATATAATGGGAGATGAGGAAATCAGTCTTGTTGAGTTGGGAAATGGGAACTCCCTAAAAACTAGAATTCTACTTGGTCCGATGTTAGCAAGGTTGAAAAATGTCTCCTATTTTCCCATCGACGTTTCATTGAAGATGTTGAAAATATCAATTTCAGATTTATTTAGCGAATACGCGAAATTGAAAATCTACGGGGTTTGTTCAGATTATGTTACAGGTCTTGTCAGGATAAATGAATTTATAAAATCGAATAAGAGTGTCCCAAAAAAGAAATTCATAATTTTTCTAGGATCAAGTATTGGAAATTTTGATCCCAAAGAAGCGCTGATTTTTCTCCGTTCAATAGTTAGATATGTCAAAAAAGACGATTTACTATTAATTGGAGTTGATTTAGAAAAGGACAAGTCAACTTTGGATAGGGCTTACAACGATAAGAATGGTGTTACTGCAAAATTTAATCTTAATGTCTTGTCAAGAATTAACAAAGAACTTGACGGGGAATTTAAAGTATCAAATTATGAGCACAGCTCATTCTATAATACTAATAAACACAGAATCGAGATGCATCTGATTTCAAAGGTAGACCAGCAAGTCAGAATACGAGCAATTGGAAAAATATTTCATTTTAAAAAGGGTGAAACTATACATACAGAAAATTC
>DASQWJ010000107.1:0-6205 GCA_035640315.1 Nitrososphaeraceae archaeon | reverse complement strand
GCTATTGTTATCTCAGACTTAAGAATGCCCGGCATAAATGGCATGGAACTAGTTTACAAAATAAAAAAGGTAAATCCTTTGGTAAGAACGTTACTCATGACGGCGTTTGAGATGAGCGATAATGTATTTGAGGAATGTATCAAGAATAATATTATAGACGACTTTCTACAAAAACCGCTAAAATTAAGTGGTTTGGAATCAGAAGTCCATAAGCAAATTAATATTTACAAAAAAACAAAATCAGACAAAAAAATGACATTGCTAATATACCCAAGCAAATGGGTCCTAATATCCTAAATATTCAAACCTCAATTCTATCTACCACCATTATTATTAGATGAAAAATCTAATAAATGATTACCTTGTGAAATAAGGTTAATTGACGATTATCAATAATGACGCACTCAAGATGTCTATTCTTAGTGCTTTGGCTGATAAGGAAATGTTAAAAATATTAGATTTATCAATGTACACGTCGAAATCAGTTAATGATATACTCAGAGATAGTGACATAAGTTACACAACTGTATACCGAAAAATCAAGTGGTTGTTGGATAAAGAGCTATTGGTCGTAGATAAAATCAATATTTCACCTGAAGGTAAAAAATATACCACATTTCGAAGTGTTCTCAAAAGTGTGGTTATTAGATACAAGCAAAATGAAATTATCGTAGAGGCAGAAAAGAATGTTGATTTAATTGGAAAGATGGGCGGACATTTTTTTTCAATACAACATACAATCTAAGTGATTATTTCATTTCAATCATCATTTTGCCACCTCTTCTTGAATAATAAAACCTAATCCAGAGCATTAAGGAAAAGAATCCCATGGCAATAGTATGTAACAGTGTTCCCAAATCATGCATGCCAAATAAAATGAATATGTTTTCTTCATGCAAGTACCGCATAATCTCACCTACTATCCAAATAATAATGAATATCGACATTTGGAATTGAAATTTTCTAAAACTTTTTGCACCTACCGCTGACCAGCTAAACATTGCTAGCGAAATTAATAATAGAAATATCGTACTCTTTTCCAAAAATAGTAAAATGTCATTCAAGTGTCTTTATCTCCTGTTTTGATTTAATAATCAAATAGCAAAGACCAAATAGAATCAATATTATTACGGATAGTGGTTCCAATAATCCTTCTGATAGTAATTCTTGATCAAAGTACGATGTCACGTGATATAGTGAGTGGACTAGCGTGAATACAAGAAAAATAATCGCAAGAAATCTTATCCTCCCTTTTGATTTGATACTAAAGTACGATAATACAACTGAACCTGAAAAGAAGGCGAGACCACTAATTAGATGTAAATGCGTTTCATCTATCAATTTTGATAAGTAAGAAGAAAATCCTTTATAATCATATCCTCGGAGAGCTAGGATTTGAATATAAATCGGAGATGCATATTACTATCTAATTTCAATGATGAAATCCATTTGTGAAATTCTAAAGAAAATTAATAAGTAAATTATAGGAACTAGAAATATTGAAATCCAATCGAAGCCACTTTTTGATGGTCAGTATCTTGCTAGCGGGAATAATTATAATTCTATCCACCGAAATAGTGCAAACTATGGGTCAGGGGGATGAAAACAATGGCGCCGCAAGTCCGGATGATAATTCGATTCAGGGTAACAACACAATTATTCTCAACCCATCTGAAATCAATGGAACTTATAGATGGACTAACAGTTCGGATGGAATTAATCCAACTTTAGATATTATAAAAGGCAATGCATATCAAATCAAGATAAATAATCCCACTGATGAAGAACATGAATTAATTATTGAAACTCAAAAGAACTCAAGAGTAGGTGGTAGTGGAGATATAGAAGCCGGAAAGAACATTGAGTTTGAATTCAAGGCAAAAAATGCTGGTGAATTAAATTACTACTGTGAATATCATCCCGAAACAATGAGGGGAATTATCAAAGTAGCTGAGCCTATACAGTAAATACTGGTATTTTTTCTTTTAATCTCTTTTCCTTGTGTGGCAATATAACTTACAAAATCATATATTAGAAAGCGTAGAGCATGATTTATGGTTAATTTCCACACATCAAAAAAAATCAATGCGCCTATTTCTGACGTATGGGGAATTTTATCAGATACTGATAGGGAACCAGAATTTTGGCATGGAACAAAATCGATAAAGAATATTAGTAGATCTGGTAATACTGTGGAACGCGAAGTAGTTATAGCATTCAAGAATTCAGTTTGCAAAGAAACTGTTACAATAGAACCAATGAAGTCTGTTACGACCGATATTACAGAAGGACCACTTAAGGGAAAAAAAACAGTTGTGATAAATGCCGATGGTGAGAAGGCGTGCGTTGTGGATGTAGAATGGGATATTCGACTGTCCGGATTCATGGGTATATTTACAAAAATGGTTAAGAAGCATATTCTTGAAGGTACTGATGAAGCATTGGATAGGATATCAAAGGCAGTTGAAAAATAACCTAGATAAAACTAGAAACCAATTAAATGTTAAATTAATCTACTAATGTTAGACTAATGAAACATTTATAAACATTTCTAACTTATTTATACTAGGTAAATATCATATTTGTCTCATCCTCAAGCTATCGTACTTGCTGGTGTGCTTATTTCGATTCTAACTCTTGGCGTCCTAACCGTCGTAGGCTCGCAAAAAGAAGAAAATGGTACTCCCAACTCAAAGCAATTTGGTGGACATTCTCCAGGCTACGGTACTTATGAAACTACTGGAAGTGTTCTGGATCCGACTTCATTACCAACTGATCCAAAAAACTCTGTTGTGGACCCTATGAAATACCTTCGTGAATTTAATTACGGTAGAGTTTCTCATTCTACTAATGGCAGTACCATAAGAGATTTTACAATTATCGCATCAGATCAAAGTACACGAGAAATATCACCCGGAGTGAACTACAATGTATGGACGTTTAATAACACCGTACCAGGACCAACATTACGTGCTACGGAAGGGGATCTAATTAGAATAAATTTCATCAATAACGGTTCAGGTTTTCACACTATGCATTTTCATGGGATTCACCCCTCCGAAATGGATGGTGTTTTTGAAGGAATAGCACCAGGAGGTAAATTCACTTATGAATTTGTTGCAGAGCCTTTTGGAGTGTTTCCTTATCACTGTCATATTCAACCACTTGAAGAGCATATTTCTCATGGGCTTTATGGCGCATTAATTATAGATCCCAAGAAACCACGTGCAAATGCAGATGAGATGGTAATGATAATGAATGGTTATGATACTGATTTTGATACCGAGAACAACTTCTATACCGTTAATGGGATTCCATATTATTACATGCATCATCCAATTAAAATTGAGAAGGACAAATTGATCAGAATTTACTTACTCAATATGCTTGAATTTGATCCGCTGAATAATTTTCATTTGCATGCAAACTTATTCAATTTCTACAAGTCTGGTACCAATTTAGTTCCTGACGAATATACCGATATTGTGACGATGAACCAAGGCGAAAGAGGAATTTTAGAATTCTCGTACAAGTTTCCAGGGAAATACATGTTCCATGCTCACAAGACCGAATTTGCTGAAAAGGGATGGATGGGCACATTTTTGGTAACGGAGCCTGAAAATGCTGTTAATCATTCTAGCTTTACTAATAATACTGGAGTAATTACAAATCTAACAAATGGGGGTTTATCGTAATGGAACGAGAAAGAGGTATAATTAAGGAAAATATTTCAAAATGGAAAATAGTTTTTTTTGGTATAGTTCCATTTGCGATACTAAGTACGATGATCGTATTGATTTTGTCCTATCCTTCATTATTTTTTAGCAACCAGGTTAAACCGCTTCCAGAAATCTCAATTGAAAAAGTAGAATTTGAACCCTTAAAAATAATAGCTACTGTTAGAAATACCGGTCATTCTGAAGTATCGATTGTTCAGGCCGATGTAAATGACAGAATTCATTCAGCTGCCATGGAACCTGACAATAAGCTGGAAAGATTCGAAAGCGCCAAAGTAATCATTCCATTTACGTGGAATGAAGGAGAACCGTATGGAATAGGGCTCACTACTGATGATGGTACACGATTTGAAAAAACTGTACAATTTGCAACACTTACTCCCCAGCCGACGGTAAAGCAGGCCTCGTACTTTGCTCTAATAGGGACGTATGTTGGGGTAATACCTGTTATGATAGGGCTTTTGTGGTACCCATTTATTAGAAAACTAAGTCTCAACAAATACAATTTCTTTCTGAGCTTTACCGTGGGACTGCTTGTATTTCTGGGCATAGACGCCCTTCTTGAGGGAAATGAAATAGTAGTAAGAGACATTTCATCAGCATTCCATGGCCAGATGCTCCTTATCATGGTAGCAATACTTTCGTTAGTATCTCTAATTTACATAACATCAAAATTGGTCAAAAATGCACGTGCTAAGAGTTCGGAGCCTGAGTATCCAGTATACACAGAAGTGTCAAAAGATGATAGCTCAAATATATCCTCTGTTCACTCCTCAAGACAACATCTCATAATAAGGCCTGTGGCATTATCTATGATGATCGCAGTTGGTATCGGATTACACAACTTTGGCGAAGGTTTAGCCATAGGTGCTGCGGTTCTCTTAGGTGAAGTTGCGCTGAGTTCTTTTCTAATTCTGGGGTTTACATTACATAATACCACCGAAGGGCTGGCAATAGTCGCGCCAATGGCAAGGAGCAAGAAATTAGCAATCGCAAAATTGATCCTTATGGGTTTGATAGCAGGTGTTCCTACTATAATAGGATCCTGGATAGGAGGGTTCCTGTACTCTCCAGTTGCAACAATAATTTTCCTCGGAATTGGGGCTGGTGCCATATTCCAGGTAGTTTACTCTGTGGGGTCTTGGATGTATTACAACAATAATAAAGCTCTTACAAGTTTCCCAATTGTTACAGGCTTTATGCTCGGAATATTCATAATGTATATTACGGGGTTGTTGGTATGACAAGAGAATTAAAATTCATGTTGCAATTTGGAGGGAAAGTATTTTAGCAAGATGAAAAGCGAACCTGAGGTTCCAAATAGCAGACTTGAATTTATTCGAGATGCAAATGTTACTAAGAAAGAAGAGCGTACTGATAGAATGGAGGATTACCTTGAAGTCATTTATGAGCTTATCAGGCAAAAAGGATATGCTACGATGGTAGATATATCCAACTATCTGAATGTAAGTTCTCCGAGTGTGACCAAAATGATCCAAAGATTGGATGAAAGCGGTTACTTGAACTACGAAAAATACCGTGGAATAAGACTCACCGACGACGGAATTAAAATTGCGAAGAGTATACATAACAGACATGAGATTCTGGCTCAGTTCTTTAGAATGATAGGTGTCGACGACGAAATTGCCAATAACGATGCAGAAGGAATAGAGCATCATTTACATCATGAAACGCTTAAAAAGTTGGAAGATTTCATGACTGCTATGAAAGACAAGTGGTCTCCAAACAAGAATTAAATATTTTTCATTTACACTAGTTTGACTTCAGTTATTTTTCTTGGTATTTTACTATTTTAAGGATTTAAGCAGAGAATCAACTTTTAGTGTATTGACAATGTCGGTTTTTTTTGCCCATCCTCTCCTGGCCTGTCCTACACCAAATATCAAATAGGCAAAGTGAACTGGATGATGGGCATCAGAATTAATTGCCAGTTTGGCTCCGTTTTCGACAGCCACGCGGATATGTTCATCCTTCAGATCCAGTCTATCATAGTTGGAATTAATTTCTAGAATAGTTCCTGTCTCGCATGCCACTCCAATAACTTTCTCTATGTCCACCGCATAACCTTCCCTCTTGTTAATCAGTCTTCCTGTAGGATGAAATAGTATATCTACACTTGGGTTTCTGGCTGCCTGGACGAGCCTGTTTGTTTGTATATCTTTAGAATATGAAAAATTTGAATGTATGGAAGCCCCTACAATATCTAACTTGTCCAGAATATTATTGGAGATATCAAGGTTGCCATCTTTGAGTATGTTTACTTCAGCAGAACTCAATATCCTAAAATTAGAAACAGTATCAGAAATTGAGTTTTCTTTCAAGGTGTCATTTACTGCCTCGATTTTGCTGATCTGATCTATGATTTGGTTTTCATTCAGACCATTTGCCAAACCAAGGCTCTTTGTATGATCCGTAATGGCAATATACTCCAAACCAAATTTTTGACT
>DASQWJ010000106.1:0-11057 GCA_035640315.1 Nitrososphaeraceae archaeon | reverse complement strand
AATTTTTCCATCATGGGAAGTAAAGGTCCCACAGAACAGGATTGTTTAACACTCTTAACTGCCAACAACAGTGTATGATTTCTATCTAATATTCAAAATTCATATCATCAAACGATAAGTTAACAGAACTTACTGCACTAGCATGTTGCACTTCTCACTGTTATATCAAAGTGGCAAGTATTGCCCATATCATATGTGAAATAGGCAATGTTATCCTAAATTATACTACTTTAAATCTATTATTATGTAAATCAAGCGCATCAGATGACATTAGTCCAATCTATGCATTTCGATCAAATAAACGCACTAAAAAAAGAGCGCAACGCTATCATCTTGGCTCACAATTACCAAGTCCCTGAGGTTCAAGATATCGCTGACTTTATTGGTGATTCACTGGCATTATCAAGAGAAGCAGCCAAGACTGATGCCGATATTATCGTATTTTGTGGAGTACATTTCATGGCAGAAACGGCTTCAATTCTATGCCCTGAAAAGACAGTCCTAATTCCGGATTTGGAAGCCGGTTGTTCTCTTGCATCTACTATCAATTCATATGAATTAACGAAATGGAAAGAAGAACATCCAAATGCTGTCGTTGTTAGCTATGTTAATACGAGTGCAGAGGTAAAAGCCCTCTCTGATTATTGTTGCACTTCTTCCAATGCAGTGAAGGTTGTAAACAGCATCCCACGTGATACTGATATCTTATTCTTACCTGACATGTTCCTAGGTTCATACGTTGGTCAGGTCACTGGCAGAAAGAATTTGTATGTATGGCCAGGTGAATGTCATGTTCATGCGGGTATCACAGCAGCTGACATTAATAGTATTTTTCAAAAATACAATAAAGCAGAATTCATGATCCATCCTGAATGTGGATGTACCTCGTCAACTCTATACGGCCTTGCTTCTGGTGACATAACCAAGAAAGCTCATATTCTGTCAACTGAAGGAATGATGCAACATGCCAGAAAATCAGGGAACAATCAGTTTGTTGTTGCCACGGAAACAGGTATCATGTATAGAATGAAAAAGGAAAATCCAGACAAGTTGTTCATCCCAGTTAAGGAAAATGCTGTCTGCAAATACATGAAACAGATAACAATTGAAAAAGTAGCTGACTCACTCATACATAAACAATATGAAGTCAAAGTTCCAAAACAAATCGCAGATAGGGCCCGGATTGCCATAGAACGTATGTTAAGTATCTCCTAATCAAATATTCAACTGATATCTCTGAAAGTAAATCATTTAGTGATCAACTTACTTATCACCAGGATATCAATTAATTAATTCCATTTCCATGGAAAAATCAATCGATTTACTGGAGTGGGTTAATGAGCCTACTGATATCATGTCTGGTAAAGCACATGCATACTCTTTGATATTCGAAAGATTGACACCGCCTGAAATTTCTATCAATATTTTTTTTCGTAAACCGGTCTTTTTCAAATAGGAAATTGTTTCTTGGGCGCGTTGGGGAGAAAAGTTATCCAGCATGATGATATCCGCACCACCATTAATTGCTTCCACCGACGATTTCGTATCGACGACTTCGCATTCTATCTTGATATTTTTGCCCGCCTTTTGTCTGGCCATTGATATGGCCTCCCGTATGGATTTGGTTACCGCAAGATGATTGTCCTTTATTAGTATCATTTCATCAAGTGTATTTCTATGTGGATAACCACCACCAAGCTGAATTGATTTCTTATCAAAGTATCTCAATCCAGGCGCAGTCTTCCTAGTGCCTGTTATTCTCATATTTTTTGAAACTGCTTTTACTATATCTACATATTTCCTCGTATCAGTTGCAATTCCGCTCATACGCATCAGTAAATTTAAGGCAGTTCTTTCAGCTTTTAGAATAGATCTAGTATTTCCCTTTACAGTCATAATCTTGGTACCTTTTTTTACCACGGCACCCTCTTTGACTAAATTTTTTGAATCACATTTGCAAATATCAAATATTGTTTTGGCCTCTTCGAGTCCTGCAACAACAGCACTTTCAGATTTACAAATAATAAACGATGAAGATTTTAGATCTTTATCCACTACATATTCACTGGTCAGATCGCCAGTGGCTATATCTTCTCTGAGAAATCTAATGAGAGATTCTCGCAAACTAAAATATTGATTTAGATCTTTTGGTTTTTTCTTAAAAGTCAAGTTACTTTTAACGCATATTTATGTGGAGTAGAGATTTGAAGCGTTGATGCAACCAAAGAATTCTTTGAATCGAATATTACTATTGTGCCCGACCAGTCGGATGAAAGTTCGGTCGACTTGCAAACAGGACAAACCTTTCCAATAGTAATGGCTTTACATTTTTTGCATGCAAGTTCCTTTGCCATTAAGCAGGCACTGTCCCTTTCTTTTCTTTTTGGCTGTTTGCGACTGCAGCAGGATTTTTGGCTTTCTTTATCTCTTCTTCAATCCATTCAAGAGCTCCAAGGAATGGCTGTCTGCAGGTAATTCCTATTTTCCCCATTGCCGAACCTTTTCCCAAACTTATCGCCGTAACCCTTGCTCTCAGTTTTGATCCAATCTTAAGGGATTTGGCTGATTGATTTGCAACTATTACTCCTTGCTTGACATCGCTTTTTAGATAATCATCAGTTATTTGAGATAGATGCAATAATGCATCAGTTGGACCTATTCGGACAAAAGCACCAAAATCAGTAATTTCGACAATTTCTCCTTCAACAATTTCTTGCATTTTAGGATAAAATGTTAGCGCCTTAAACGATACCTTATGAAATGTGGCACCGTCACCAGAAACCAGTTTTCCGACCTTATTTGTTTTTGCATCTATAATCATGATAACATAACCCAATTCAGGATTTATCATACTCTCATATTTTTCCTTAAGAATTTCCATTGTGGTCTCATTGAGAGATTTTTTCATCATATTGGGAGGAATTCTTACTACGTCATCCATGTGTATTATCGCAAACATTACTTATTGTCAATTTGTTTAAATTATCAATTTATGAACCTTTTCATTATTTCTTGAGTAGCTTTCACGCTGGATGATATTGTATGATTTAAATATTCTTTGGATGAGTACGATAACATGGTCTCAATAGAGCAAATCATGGCAAAATTACAGACAATCGAAGATCCCGAATTGCATAAAGACATCGTTTCAATGGGCATGATTAAAGACCTTGCAATTGATGATGGAAAAGTTGGATTTACATTGGAACTTACTACCCCGGCTTGTCCTTTTAATAGTGAGATAGAACAGTCCGTTCGTAATTCTATGATGGATTTGGGAATTAAAGATCTGGATCTTAAAGTAACTGCCAGGGTAATGGAAGGACGTTCGATTTCAATGGACGAATTGCTACCGGGTGTAAAAAATATACTTGCAATTGCGAGTGGTAAAGGAGGAGTAGGAAAAACAACGGTATCTGTCAACCTTGCTCTGGCACTGGCAAAGACCGGTGCGAAGGTAGGTTTACTTGATGCTGATATTTATGGCCCAAGCATTCCTTTAATGTTGGGGCTTAAGAATGCACCTGAAGTAGTTAATAATAAAATAGAACCAGTTTTGGCTCAAGGAGTTAAAGTTATTTCTATGGGATTCTTTTATGAACAATCACAGCAAGCAGGAATCTACAGGGGTCCTATTGTAGCTGGAATTGTAAAGCAATTCTTAACCGATGTAAATTGGGGCGAGCTTGATTACCTTATAATTGACTTGCCACCAGGAACAGGAGATGCACCTTTAACCTTAGCACAGACAATACCAATAACTGGAATAATCATTGTTACTACTCCACAAGATGTGGCAATGAATGTAGCCGTAAAGGCAGTAGGAATGTTTAACAAATTAAACGTGCCAATCATTGGAGTCATTGAAAATATGAGTTATTTAGAATGTCAACATTGTAATAATAAAATTACTATCTTTGGTTCAGGCGGAGGACAGAAAGTTAGCGATCAGTTTAATGTTCCTTTCATTGGAGAAATACCTCTTCATCAACAAATAATGTCAGGAAGCGATAGTGGTAATCCAGTAACGATTTCAGAACCAAATAATAACCAAGCAGTTCTATTTGACAAAATAGCTCGTACAGTTGCTGGTAGAATCAGTATAATCGCTTCTGAATTGCAGGACCAGGAAAAAGCAGAAAACGAACAGTCGAAAGAACAAAGTGTCAATACCACCTGAAGTTCTTGCAGAACTCAAAAAACCATTAGGAAAGCTAATCTTAGATAGTGATATCACAGAAAAAAAAATTAAGAAGGAAATTAAGAGAATAAATCACAAAATAATAACAGTCGGTGACCGTTCTACTGAAAGACTTGTTTCCTTTGGTATTTACCCTGACTTGGCTATTATTGACGGGGTTGAGAGGAGGCAACAAATAGAAAAGATTTTGGATAATAAAATGTCTGAACTAAGAGCAAAGAATTTTGTTAATATTTCATGTATTAATCCCGCAGGAACCATTACCAGCGAAGCTGTTGACAAGATACGATTTGCCCTCACTGGTGCAAAAGATGTCATTTTGCAGGTTATTGGAGAAGAGGATTTGCTGACACTTCCTGCATGTTATTTTGCACCAAACGACTCTCTAGTATGTTACGGTCAACCACTAGAAGGTCTTGTTCTAATCAATGTTAATGATCCTATGAAGCGAAAAGCTAAAGAATTAATGAAATCAATAAATAATAAACTGTTAACGGGGTATGATGATGTGGTGGCTGTTTGAAATAAAAGTGATCGAAATACATAATTTCTGACCCCGATAAGATCATTTTTACCATCAACCTCCGAACAAGTTCCAAAATACCAGCCTATCACCATGTTACAGTTACAGCATCATTGTTGATGCATGAGTATTCATGCATGACATGAGCATTCGCATTTTGACATTTTCACGTCAAATGAACAGTCATGATCTGAGCCACATGAATCTCCCATTGGCCATTCACCAGGACATTCTGTGTGACGATTCCTCTTACAAAAAAAAGTTAAAGTCATTTGAATACTGCATTACTGTTGTTTCATTCAATATTTGAATTTTTTTATTCATTGGCATAACTTTAACACAAAGTATATTATTTGAATAAATTTTATAAAGTAATGCATGAGCAGCAAGGTTGCTATTGTTTGTATTACTAAAAATGGAATCAATATAGCAAGAAGAATAAGAGAGAAAATTCCAACTGCATCAATCTATGCGCAATCAAAACACAAAGATTCTTCTGATAGGATTATCTGGTTTGAAAAAAACACAAAAATCATGATTGAGGAGATTTTCAAAGAATATGATAGCATAATTTGCATTTTTTCGTTGGGAGCAGTAATTCGTTTAATAGCAAATCTATTGAAAGATAAAAAAACAGATCCGGCAGTAATCGTTATAGATGATAAAGCAAATTTTGTCATTAGTACTCTCTCCGGACATCTGGGAGGAGCAAACTCATTAACCAAATCAATTGCAGAATTTCTGAATTCCACCCCTGTAATCACTACAGCTGCTGATGTTAATGAAACAATAGCAGTAGACCTTTTGGGCTCCGATTTTAAATGGCGTATTGAAAATTTTGAAAACGTTACTAAGGTTAGCGCGCATATGGTTAATGAAGAAAAAATAGGTGTCTATCAGGAAACAGGTGAAATAAAATGGTGGAATAAAGAATTACCAAAAAACGTAACAATAATAGATAATATTGATGAATTAAAATCAGAGGATTTCAAAGCCGGTTTAATAATATCTGACAAGATAATTACAGATCCACTCCTTGTTAACAAATCAGTAATTTATAGACCAAAGAGTCTTGTAGTGGGACTGGGTTTTCACTGGGATACAACTCAGAAGGAAATAGAAGATGGTATATTGAAAGTGTTAAAGGAAAATGGATTGTCTTTTCTTAGTATTAGAAATCTCTCAACTCTAAATAGGGGTAAATCTCCTGCTTCATTAGCCTCTTTTTCAGACAAGCATGGAATCCCTTTAGAATATTATGACAAGGAAAAGTTAGACAAGATAATGGTTCCAAACCCCTCAGACGTCGTGAAAAAATATGAAGGAACATCAAGCGTATCAGAAGCCTCTTCAATACTTAGCTCAGGTGGTGAACTAATAGTAACAAAACAAAAATTTCCTCCTAATCTTACAGTCGCAGTGTCTAGGATAAATTACTCCAAGGTAGGTATTTGACATGAACAAAGCTTTGTTACTAATAGATAGAGGAAGCAGGGAACCAGAAGCAAAAGAAGAGCTTGCCCAACTTTGCACAATGATCAGGGATGAAAGTGAATATGCATACGTAGATCATTGTTTTCTTGAAGTTATACCCCCCTATATTGAAGAAGGTATCAACAAGTGCATATCCAACAATGTAGATTCTATTACTGTAATGCCCTATTTCCTATATCCTGGGATGAAGTTAAAAGATTCTGTAAAAAAAACTGCGAGAATCTGTTACGATAGGAAAATAAAGGTAGTAATTACAAAACCCCTGAGCTATCATACTACACTTGAATCGCTAATTAGAGATAGAATCAGTTCAGCAAAGGAAAAAAATAATGTATTATTATCAAATGACAAGTGTGACATACTGGTAATAGGTCATGGAAGCAGTGACAAGAGTGCTAGAACTGCATTTGTACATACCGTCAATAAACTAAAACCAGATTTTAGAACTGTTACATTTTGTTTTCTTGAATTGGATGAACCACGTATAGCAAACGGCATAGAGAACATTATTTCCAACAATCCGAGTACGATGATAATCGTTCCCTATTTCTTACACAAGGGAGCACACATTAAAAATGATGTTGTAAAAGACATTAACTCTGCATTGGAAAACTATGATCTAGAAAATATCCAGGTCCATATTACAGAGCATTTTGGTGTAGATCCAAAACTTGTAGAGTTAGTACTAGAAAGGGCAAAAGAGGCAGAAGGAAAAGTTGATTGAAAGTAATGACAAAGTAGAGATAGCAAAAAGGGCAAAGTCCAGAGATATGTCTGAATCTTCACTTGGTATAGAAGAAAATAGTATGAAAATCATTGAATCAGAGATTGGAACTCATGGTTACAATGAACTACAATGGAATGTTGTTAGACGTGTAATCCATGCAACAGCTGATTTTGACTTCGCAAAACCAGATAAGAGTGGAATTATTTTTTCAACCAATGCAATCGAAAACGCATTCAAAGCATTTCGGAAGAAAGAACACATAATTGTCGATGTTGACATGGTACAGTCAGGCATAAACAAGAAATCTGTTGCAAAAATCGGGACCAATCTTATATGTAATATATCAAATAAGGAGGTAATTGAAATATCCAAAAATGAAAATAAGACCAGATCCACAGTGGCAATGAGATACTCTTCCAAAGAAATCGATAAAGGCATTGTTGTGATAGGAAATGCTCCAACAGCTTTATACGAGGTAATCAATATGATAAATGAAAATACAGTAAAGCCCGCACTTGTAATTGGGATACCTGTAGGATTTGTTTCAGCTGCAGAATCAAAATCTGAGCTAATGAAGACTAATGTAGAGTTTATTACAAATATTGGAAGAAAGGGAGGAAGTCCTACTGCGTCATCAATAATCAATGCCTTAATGCTCATGTACATTAGTAACTTAAATGGATGATTAAGCATGGAAACGAGAACTGCTCATACCGCAGAGCATGCTTTCATAGGCTCGCTGCAAAAAATATTTAACAAGACATTAAGCGTGAGAAAGGTGGAACATAAGGATGTTTACAATATTGCATTCATAAGAAAATCAGAGGTAGATCTGGATTTTGAAAAGATAACTTTTGCTGAGAGGGAGGTTAATCAACTAATCTTGGAAGGCAGAAAAATATTACATCACTCATTTTCCTCACTACAAGAAGCCAAGAGGATGTTTCCTGCTCTGAGAGCTAATGAATCAAGACTGGAGAATGCAGATACCATTACAGTTGTTGAAATTGAAAACCACGATCTTTCTGCATGTTCAATGGAACATGTTAGTAATTTATCAGAATGTATATTTTTTTTGGTAACTAATATGTCAATGAGTGCATCTGATTATGAGATCAGGTTTATGGTCGGCAAGAATGCGATGGATGAAGCAGTTAAAATAACAGAAAAGATCAATAATATTTGTATTCAAATAGGAGCAAATTATAATACAGTAGAGGCAACTATAAAAAAGCTATACGTAGAAAGAGAACAATATCATACTATTTTAAAAAAACTAACAAATAAGTTACTGAGAGATATTCCACAGCGAACTATTGATAGTTATAACATTAATCTATTTACGACTATCCTGCATGATATGGATTGGAGAACTATTCAAAATTTCGCCGGAGAAAAGATACTAAGTCCAAGAACAATTGTTATTCTTGTCAATCAGACTGATAATGACATGGCAACGCTTATTTTTGCAAGGAGTGATGATATTAATTTAGATTGTGGTAGAGTATTTGAAGAATTAAGAAATGATGAGAATATCGGCAGTGGTGGAGGAAAGCCTAATTTCATAAACGCAAAAATAATCGGATCAAAATCAGACAAAGTCATAGAAGAATTAGTCAATAGGTCATTAAAGTTGATATCTTCATTAATTTAAGAAATTAATCAAGTTCTGAAAGTACAGTAATAGCTGAATCAGTAAGAAAAGATCAAATAAGCATAGATGAAATGTAAATAATCATTGTTTGTCTGGCGATACTTTATTAATTTTCTTAAATTATATTGTAAATTATTTTATCTAGTTTCAATACTGTTGGAAACTCTAGTTCTCAAAATAATTAAGCAACGAGTCTTGTCCTGAGATGTCCTTTAGATCAGATATTACAATACCCATCCTCCTAATGTTGTCAATGGAGATAGAATCATTACTAACCATTTCATTTAGAATTGATAATGAATTCTTATTCAATTCATCAAAGGATGCCGAATAGAGTTTTAAGCTTCTAGAAAATGAAACATGCTGAAGATTCTCCAAAATTAGTATTACAGTGAGAACTCTGAAGGCCTGCCGTTTGCTTTCTAAATTTTCAAATACTGATTTACAAAGAGTTTCCACTGTCAATCTTACTTGTTCTAAAGAAGTCGTTTCTTTTTTCAGTGTAACTATTTTTCCAATTTGTTTTGAGGTTCCACGAATTTTTATTTGCGAATAGTCGATTCCATTTGATGCATTTACCAGGAAAGTTGCAATCTTATAACCAAGGGCATCTCTTAGTTCAAAAATACTTTTACTTGATATATCAGATACCGATTTTATTCCTAATGATTCCAGTTTCTTGGACGTCTTTGGACCGACTCCAGGAATATCATCAATTTTACAATTTGACATAAATTGTTTGGCATTTTCTTGATGTACAACTGTTATTCCGTTGGGCTTGTTGATACCTGATGCTATTTTTGCTATTAGTTTATTGGGTGCCACCCCAATTGAACACGTCAATTTAATCTGGTCTTTGATACTCTTTTGTAAGGAGATTGCAAAAATTTTTGCATCATCAAAATCTGAATTTGTTATCTTTGTAAAATCCACATAACATTCGTCTACGCTGACCTGCTCAAACAGTTCACCATAATTTTGAATTATCCTCATTGCTTTGTTGGAAATTTCATGGTAATAGAGCATGTCGGTAGGAAGAAATATTGAATGAACATCTTTCAGTTTTGACTTTGCCAATTTAATTGGCATTGCAGCCTTAACTCCATACTTTCGAGCTTCATAATTGCAGGTGCTGACTACACCTGAATCTTCTTCACGGCCTGAATATACACAAACGACACTTGGAATATTTTTTAACTCTGGCCTTCTTATTTCCTCACATTGCGCGTAGAAATAATCAAAATCAATATGAAATATTATTCTCTTTTCTATCTCATTTAAGGAAATATTCTCAATCAATAGTACTCGATAAATTGAATCTTGGAAGGATAAAAATTATTCCCAGTTTTTATCTTATGAAGGCATCACAAATTTTCCTATGGTCGGAAAATAGATTTATGCATTTTATGGTATTTTCTTATAGTCAATGAATTTATTTTCTTGTTGTTGATTTTAGTAATTTTTTCGACATTACGTAAATATAAAAGATTACCAATAAGTTCTGAATTCAATTTTGATACAATCGTTAAACCGGAATAAGAAGTTCGTTTTACTCTCGTCAATTTTAATTATGATGCTAATCGCTTCTCTTGAAAGCTCTTTACTCTTAAGCGCCAAGGCACAATCCGATGAAAAAAGTGAAAAATCAACAGACAGCAAAGAATCAACAGACAGCAAAGAATCAAGAGACGGTGAAAAATCAGATGCTGATAGTAGTAACAAAATAGAGACTAATGTTCCAGTCGTCAAGATGGTCTATCAAAACAAGTCTTATGAAATGTCGCCATTCGTGGTTATGGAAAATGAAATCTTGCAAAGAATCAATTTTCCGCATTTGCCAGATGATTTTGAACCTGAAGTCACAATATCACCAGAAGATTCAATTTCATTCAGCTTTATCACAAAACCTCGAGAAATTAATGCATTCTTTGTTGATTACGACGCGGATACAACAGAAATGACTCCACTTCACAGAGTTGGAAAAACTCAATTTAGTTTTGGAGATGTATATGGTCCAAATACTTTGGAACTCAGAGTAATATATCCTGATGGAAAGTATGTTACCTATACTTGCTTGATTGAAATTGAAATGCCAGAAGTAAAAGAAGTAGCGATGGACACGAGTAATATTAGTACTATGAATACTGAAGATAATATCGATATTATGAATAATGGTGAGGATAACAATATCGTAAGTACCGAAATGTCAAATAGTAATAGTAACGATAATTCATATCAAAACTTTGAATTAAACGATCCTGATTCATCAGGTTTTGGACAAGTATCACCGACAGAGGAACACGTTTTAAATCAATATGATAATTTTGTGGATCCAACAAATGGACAACAACACAGGGAATTGGATTTCACTAACAGCGAACAAAAGCCGACAAACACATGCGAATATAATGAAATTCCCATAATGGACGTACAAACAGATACTAATAACGGTAATAAT
>DASQWJ010000105.1:0-7335 GCA_035640315.1 Nitrososphaeraceae archaeon | reverse complement strand
CTGTGATGTCTTACCGCTTCCAAATGATGATTTTGAATATTTAGTGTTTGGCGACGGTTTCTTAATGGCTTTGATAATTTTCTTGCTATCAACTCCTGTAAGGACGTTCCATTGTCCTTTGAGTGTTTCAATCCACTCCGTATTTTTTCTCATAGTTATACACGGCACTTTTAGTAAATATGCTTCCTTTTGGATACCTCCTGAATCAGTAACGACCTTTAGGGAATTTTGCAACAAAGCTATAAAATCTATATATCCTACTGGCAGTAACGTTCTTACATTTGAACATTTCAAAAGTCTATCCAAAAGCCCAAAAGATTCAAACATCTTTTTAGTTCTAGGATGTACAGGAAATACTATAGTTTCATCTTTGAGTGCTTCAAATGTCTCTAAGAGTTGAATAAAAAGATACTTTGAATTGGTATTTTCTGCCCTATGCATTGTCAATAGCAGATATGATTTTGATTCCAGATTTAAAATGTCAAGTATTTTTGATTTTCTAGAAATCGACCTGGTCTTGTCTATTATTTCTACCGATAAATCTCCAGTATTGTATACTTTTCCTCGTATTCTTTCTTTTTTTAGATTATTTACAGCATTTATTGTTGGCGCAAATAAATAATCGCTCAGATGATCGGTTAAAATTCTGTTGTTTTCTTCTGGCATAAATGCATCATGACTACGTAATCCTGCCTCAATGTGTCCTAATTTAATATTGCACTTATTTGCACATATCGCTCCGGCCAGTGTAGAATTAGTATCACCATAAACAAGAACAAGATCAATTTGCTTTTCGAGAAGTTTATCCTCAAGACGCTTGATTATTTCCCCTATGTGGAAACAGGAACTTCCCGACCCTACTCCTAGGTGAACATCCGGTTTGGGAAGTGAAAATTCTGAAAAGAAAATATCGGACATTTCATAGTCATAATGTTGACCTGTATGAATTATCAGATGTTTGGTTCCTGAACGCTTTAATGATCTATGAACCGGGGCTAATTTTACGAAATTTGGTCGAGCTCCCACTATTGAGGCTATTTTCATTTATTCAAGATAATTAGATTAAATTAAAATATAAATATCCACTTTTTTTCGTGAAACATATTTGCTAACCAGCGCCGTTTATAGAAACTTGAATCTGATTTACAATTTCCAATAATTCTACTAATATGCATAATGGTTCCTAGGTATTAGTATTCCTTAATCTTAATATTTCTAGGATTCTTGTCTTCTGTCTTGTTCTTATTGCTTTCCTAATTTCTGGATCATACATGCTATCGTATCCTACTTGTTTTGGCTTGTACGACAAGTAATGATACAGCATTTGAATTGCACCAATTCTTCCCATTGGTTGACCGGTGGCAAAGCACTGCACAAACCTACCTAGTACAAAGAGAGGATGATATCCAAGTGTTCTCATACTCGCGCCAAATTCATAAAAGTGATGATTAGCACCTAATGGTCGAGTATGTGAAAATCTTGCAATGTTGTTAACCCTATTTTTAAATCCATGGTACAGCGACATCTGCAGTATGACAGACTCATAGCCCATTTTTTCAGGATATAGATCGAGAAATTCCTCAAAGAACGAATTCCGGACAAATCTACCCGCGCCATGTGGAGTGGAGTAACTATTATCGTCATAATTTCCAGATGCTATTGCTATTTTTTCATCAGAGTCCATTTCATTCATTATCTTTTCGGCATAAGCCTCTTCATAATGCGTATCATCAGTACTTATCATATGATAATCGGTTTTCTCCAGACCTAGTTTTCTGGCTAGACTAATAGCACTATTCCAATTCTTAACTACTCTTCCAATGTCGTATCCTAAGTCGGGATTTGTTATTATATAGAGACTGTCGTTGTTGGACTTTAACACTTCCAGGACATGGTTGGTGTCGTCAGTTGAGCCATCGTCAACAACTATAACATATTTTGGTGGAACTGTCTGTTTGAACAGAGAAAGTATGGCATTTTCAATTTCTCTTTCAGAGTTCCTGCAAGTCACAATCGCAAAATAGCTGCCCATTCCTATAGTGAAATGAATGCACCATAAACATCTTTGGCTGCCTACAGGTCAGTCAAATACTCAATCGAACATATCTTAGCAAGATAAAAACAGCTATTCTGATTTAGTTTCATTGGCCTATTTGTCTTTGCTATTATTTGTGATATTTCCATCATTGTCGGATATTTTCCTGGTTCCGTACAGTCGCGTTTCTCCTCGGGTAATCAAAAGTAGAGCCTCTCTCATCAATTTCCTGTCTTCTTCACTTACTTTACCTTCAATAAGATCAATTACATACATCCACATTATGGCGCCAACTTTATTTTCCCTGAACAATGCATCTTGTTCAACTTTCCATTGACTCTTTCTGTGCCAGTATCCTAACACAATGCTTAACGGAACATAGGCCACAACAAACAAAATCGCAAAAATCCAAATACTTTCAAAAATCCCAGCCAAGTACGGCAGCCTGTCTATTAATAGTTGGTACTGAATTGTAATAAAATTGGCAAAGGTCATTGCAAATACTAGATATATACTATGGCCATTTCGAAAGTCAAGCCAACGTCTCCTAAACCAGTCTGAACTGATTGAATATGGCATAGTTAAACGTAGTATTTCTCTTTTACAAATATTTTCCGTTCAAAGATCACTAATTCACTTCATTATAGTTCATTGAATGAAAAAGAATGAGAAGAAAGCTGTCATTCGTAAAGGAAATTCTATTTGCAAACCATTAGAAAGTTGCCTGGAACTGGAATTGTTCCAGCCTGATATGACTATAATATTAGAGTGCTTTTAACAACCTGTTCATTTGTTCAAAATCTATTCCAAATCCAAATCGTTTTTCGTCCCTTTTCATATTTCGATACATACTCATGAGCAGCTTGAAATGTTTTATCGAACTGAGTTTACCATCCATCTTCATCCTGACAATCCGATAAACATCGTCGTAATATCCAAATTTTTTCAGAATTTTTTTTTCATAGAGTTCCGTGTCAAACTTTGAATCCTTCTTCAACACTTCTATGAAAATGTCACAGCAAATAAGTGAAGGGATGATTCCTTCTCCAAGCATAGGAAAGACACAGCCTATTGATTCACCTACTCCTATTTTGTTGTTATAGCTGAAGGGAAGCATTCGCTTGGGTGGAGACAGTCTTATGGGTCTGCCAATCTTTTTGAGTACCTTGGCACGAGGATTTTTTTCAAAGAATTCTGATATCCCGAAATACCTCCTATCGATATCACCCGCTCCTATATAGGCTCGTCCATTTCCCAATGGAAAAAACCAGAAATAGCCACGTGCTCCTTTGTATCCTATGACGTAAAACTCCTCAATCTCATCGACGTTGTCGACCAAATATTCGTAAGAAGGTATAATGAAATCTTCTGGGGATCTTGGAAGGAGAGATCTGTGAAGGCCCGTACAATCTAAAACATAGTCATATTCTTTAAGAAAATCTGATTCTGCGGTACAGTGAACACCGTAGTTTATATTCAGATCTTTAGAGAGATCCTGCTCCCAATGGTACTTGTCATATGTCACTAGACCCATGAGTTCAAGATATTCTGTATTGTTCTCAGGAAGGTCCATTCTCAATTTCTTTCCACGATGAAGTACATAATTTTCAAAGTCTAGTCCCGCATTTTTTGAAAAAATTTCAAGCATGTTTTTTGAGGCGCCCCATGCACATACTGGCCAATGCGCCTCCTTTTTCGATGCCTCAAAGACTTTTACTTGGTGCCCTTCTTGTTGAAGGCGATTTCCAAGGTAGGAGCCTGCAACTCCTGCACCAACAATGGCCAGTTTCACGTTTAACTTTGAGATAAAAATTATTTATATTTCTTGTTGATTTGTTTCTTCAATTACAAGCAACTCAATCTCAATATCAGAAGCTCGAGTTGGGAAGCACAATTGAGCTCCTTGTAAGATCATGATATGGACGGTTCCCAGAAATACTGTAATACAGGGTATCGAGAACAGTTACGAATCATCCATGGTTGAGAATAATAGATTTACCTTAGTCCTTTTTTGGTTATAAATTCCATGAAACGAGGTATTTCATGTCTTTAATGATTTTCCAAATTGGATAACTACTCTGGATATTTGGTAACTCTCAATATGATTAGAGTTCCAAATTGAGCTTGATATTGAGTGTACTAAAAAGTATAGTAAAAGTATACTATTATGAAAGAATTTAATATTTATTGTATCTAGTAGAAGAACTACTTATACTGCAACTTAGTTACAATAGAAAGATGAGTTCGACTTATATAGTTAGTAATGTAGCCCTATTATGGATGCAACAAACAATGTCTTACATATTAGCAACAATATTAGTAGCACTAGCGACTATCAGTGGAGTAAATATGCAAAGTTCAATGCAAACAGCACTAGCACAAGGCTTACCATTGTCAAGTCCAGCATGCGGTCAAGTAGTTCATGGTAACGTGACATTAACTGCAAATCTCGTCTGCTCAGGAGATGGATTGATTGTTGGAGGAGATAACACAACAATTAACTTGAATGGATACTCAATCAGTGGGCCAGGAGATAACAGTTCTAAGGTAGGAGTAGCAGTACCACATTCAAACAGTGTGGTTATACAGGGTTCTGGAGCTATTCGTAATTTCCAGGCAGGAGTTTTAATCACTGGTTCTGAAAATACTAATATCCACAGAGTAACATTTGAAGGAAACAAAATTGCTGTCTTCATGACTGGTTCGATTGGAAGTACTGTTGAACAGAACTTTATTGGACCAAATACAATCGGCGTGGCATCTCACTCATCTATAGGAGCTCAGGTACATGCCAATATGATGACAGGTAACGATCTGGCAGGCGTAACGCTTGTCAATACAGACAAATCACAAGTAGATGCCAATTCAATTGGCGGAAGCAGAAATGGTATATTCCTTGATGCCCAAAGCACAAAGAACACAATACTGTACAACAACGTATTGAAGAATGATGTCGACATAAACAATGCAGACGGATTGCCACTCAACATAAACGGAAATGAGCTAATAAAGAACAACTGCTTCGTTAGTCAGCCAAGCGGCGGATGTAATCCTCAATAGGAACAAAGTCACGCAGCTGGGTAAAGAACTACAAACCTCTTTTTTTATTTTAATTAACTCTAAAATAGACGATTCTATTCCAAATATTCTTGTTTTTCAGGCCATAAGAGAACTCTATATCTTAAAATGTTCTGAGATTTATTCTGAATACTAGCGTTCCTAAGATGGAAATAAATATCGCAAATCTTATCTGTTCTGCCATTTAGTATTGATTAAAACTATCTAGCAGCCTCCCTATAGATAATATCTGAAGAGATTGCTAATACCTTTTTCATCAGGACATATTTCAATTCGGTGAAATCATGTTTTTCACATAAAAGTAACATGAATCCCTGCAGGAAAAAAATTGCTTCAAACAATTCCGAAAGAAGATCTTGATTTCTTAATTCAAAAAAGTTAAAGTCATTTTTTAGATTTCTTAGTTTATGGCTTGAGATATCTTCCGTTCGACCCAAGATCCATAAAGTGTGATAAGGCTTGATACCAAAAATTGGTGAGTGACAAAATTCCTCCGTTCTATTTGGGAGACAAGTTAATCCAAAGAATTCGGCCATCTTGAGTGAGGCGTAAATGGCCAATGGATAAAAAACATCATTTCCCAAAATGTGTAAAACATCCTTTGGAAAACAAAGATGTTGATAGTTTGAGGCAATCGCCATTCCGTTCCTATGCCACATTTCAAAATTCTGAGGAATTGGCATTCCTGCTAGTTGTAAACATATGACAACATTAGCGGTAAACGCACCATAACTTGTGGTATTATTTGGCATAACTGTTTCAAGAGAGATGGTTTCATTGCAAACATTGGCAAGTTCACTCTTTGGGTTAAACGTAATGGCGACCGTTTTTACCCCCGCTCTAGTTGCACGTTTTGCAACTTCTATGTTCGATCTGGTTCTACCCGAAACTGAAATGAAATAGTAAGTCAAGTTTTCAATAAATTTTGATCTCGTCAAGTCCGCAGGCTATAACATTTGCATTTATGATTGGAAATACATTCTGCAATCAATCCGGCAACAAAAGAATCACCAGATCCTACAAAAATACTATTTTCAGATTCCTTCTTGCAAGAAATTTGACCCAAAGAATTTATCTGTTCAGTATAATCAAATTTGATTTTCTCTAATGAATCCATTAGGATATCGATACTCTATCCAGAAAATATAAAGCCTTACGGAAATGTCAACAATTTGCTGCCGTTTGAACACTAGTAATTTCTCGTGGCAAAGGAATTACGGCACTACGTTTGATGTACGCCTAACTACCGGGTTTCGTACATTTTTCATATGAAAATCTTAATAAGATATCAAACAAAGATCATAGTAAATTCTATGTTAAATTTACAAGATAACAACGCGACAGGCAATAATCAAAATCAAATTTTAGGTTCGCCTGCTCTTTCAATTATTTTGCCGACTCAGCATGATAAGCCCGTATATCAGTCTCCGGCAGACATCAAGAAAATAATCCCAAAGGGAATTACATTTGAGATAATAGTAGCTCATTATCACACAAATACTAGTAGAACTGATAGCGATACATTTTCTTCACTGGATAAGCCAGTTAAGGAACATGATGACGCAGATGACAAATTCAACGACGGTATCTATTACTTTGAAGTGAATGGGACTTTTATTTCTGCTATTTTAAAAGGAATGCAATTATCAACAGGGCAATTTATTCTTGTTATTGATGCAGATTTTCCTTATCCCAAGATAGTTACTAGTAAATTGATTGCTGAACTGATAAAGAATCCTAATTCCATAATAGTTGCATCACGATATACTAAGGGTGCGTCTTTGCAGAATTTTCCTTTTTTACGACGATTGATAAGTAAAGGAGCAAGAACAATAGCAAGACACGGATTGAGTATAACGGATGTACAAGATCCACTATCACGATGTTTTGCATTACCGCGACAACTCGTCAAAAATGTAGAGATAGAGGGTAAGGGAAATCAGCTTTTACTTGAGATACTTGTAAAGGTTAGAAGTAATAGTACCCATCCTATAGTAATCACAGAGATACCTTTTCAACAAAAGTTTGTGCATAAATTTAGAAAATTAGAATTAAATCAAATTTCAGACTATCTGCGTGCAATATGGAGTCTGTACCGCCACAATAAGAATTCGAAGGCACGATCTGAAAGGGTCATTAAAGAACAAGAGAAACATAGATCAATACCGTTCCTGTCAAAGACTGCCAGATTCTTTACGGTGGGCGCAAGTGGACTTGCATTA
>DASQWJ010000104.1:0-8139 GCA_035640315.1 Nitrososphaeraceae archaeon | reverse complement strand
AATACTTGAAGGGACAATACAGTTCAGGAAATTCATCAAAAGAACTATCCTTATCAAACTGGGTGAAGACGGGGAATAGTAAGAATGGAATTTAAAATAGATAACCAGGATAATGTATTATCTGGATCAATTAAGGAATCCAGTGGTAACGGCAGGATTGTTGCTACAATTAATAATAAAGAACATTTCATAAAGATAGTCGGTCTCAAAAACAATATACTTGAATTCATCTTGGATAATTCCTATAGGACAGCAAAGATACTTGAATACGGAAGCTCTCATGTCAAAATATTGCTCAACGGAGAGCAAATAATTCTCAAAAAGCATTCGAAATTAACTGAAATTCTAGAAAAATCTATGGCATTAGGTGGTTCGGCTTCTGGAGAAAACAAACTATTGAGTCAAATTCCAGGAAGAGTTGTGTCCATAATGGTAAAAGTCGGTGACCAAATTAAAAAGGGAGATTCTGTGGTTGTATTAGAGTCCATGAAAATGCAAGTTGCAGTAAAATCACATAAAGATGGTGAAATAAAAGATACCAAGGTAAAAATAGGCGATACTGTTTCAAGAAACGATGTTGTGGCTGTTATAGAATAGAGAAATAATTATTGCTCCCCGGATAATACCTACCCGGGTTATTTGATTCGAATTTTAATTATTGATTTCTTTAAGTTTAGTTTTGATCTCATCGTAATTTGGTTCAATGAGAGGATTGTCTGAAACCCAAACATACTTTATCACTCCGTTCTTATCTAGCAAGAAAATAGATCTTTTTGCCGCGTTATAGTCCTTCAATGGTCCAAGATCCTTCATCACTATGCCATAATTGCCAATTGTTTCTCTCTTATAATCGCTTAAGAGTGGAAAATTCAAGTGTCTGTTTTCTTTGAATATTTTATTAGCAAATGGACCGTCTACTGAAATGCCAACGACTGAGGTATTGTTATTTTCAAATTCACTCAAAGAGTCCCTGAAAGTACACATTTCTGTGGTACACACCGGAGATTCTGCGGCTGGAAAGAAAGCCAATATGGTATTCTTACCTTTAAATTCTCCAAGTTTGTGCATATTCATGTCA
This sequence comes from Nitrososphaeraceae archaeon, assembly GCA_035640315.1. GTDB lineage: Archaea > Thermoproteota > Nitrososphaeria > Nitrososphaerales > Nitrososphaeraceae > TA-21. Next base: position 7,061 of record DASQWJ010000104.1, on the reverse strand, counting down.
ATATCAGGTAATTCAAAATCAGGTGCTGCATCTCCTTCTTTTAGGTTTGCCATGCATCTGATTAATGTCTACACAATGTTAATCTTTCTATAGAATGATTCAAATGCTTTTTTTATTGTGTAAGTAGTGCCGGAATCATGTCAAATTGTTATGAGAAGGATTCTTAAAATTTTCTCTACTCTTGTAGCCTGATAGATCTAATGCTATATGTTTGAATCCCATTTTTTTTAGTTTTGAGTCCACATCTGAAATCTTTTCAGAGTCAAACATTTCTTCAATTTCTTCTTTGCCAACCTCTATCCTTGCAATGTCTTGATGATCTCTGACTCTTACTTGTTTGACATTGAAAATAGACTTGATTAATGATTCTGCCAATTCTATTCTTTTTAGTTTTTCGAGTGTAACAGGCATACCATGTGGTATTCTTGAGGCCAAGCAGGAATTTGAAGGTTTATCATAGACTGACAAATTATTTGACTTAGCTATATTTCTTACATCTTGCTTGTTTATTCCTAGTTCCACTAGGGGGCTTTTGATACCGTTCTCTCTCAAGGCTCTGATACCAGGCCGATAATCCCCTAGGTCATCCATATTTGTACCATCAACTATCAGAGCGACATCCATTTGTCTTGCTTCATTGGACAAATATGCCGCTAATTCAGTCCTGCAATGATAACATCGCAATTTATCATTTTTTACAAACTCAATATTGTCTAGTTCGTTGTATTTTATTATTCTATGTTCAATCTCGATTTCTTTTGCAACTTTTTGTGCGGATATTAGCTCTTCTGCAGATAGAGTGTTATAATCTGCAGTAACGGCAATTGCGTTATTGTCCAATGCTTTCTTAGCCGCCATCGCTACAACAGCACTGTCTACTCCTCCAGACAATGCCACTATAACCCTTTCATTTCTATTTTGAAACCATGATACTAATTGTTGAAATAGTTTATCTTCCAATTTCATAATCACTTGTATTTTCTTGTCAATTCTCGAATCACAATATCGAAGATTTTTTTGTAAGGGATTTTTAGAGTTCTTGAAATTTTCCGAATGTCATCAGATTCTGGTTTCATACTATTAATCACACCTTTTGTACTTTTTGATATCTTTACCTTTACTTCAAATTTGCGATTATTAATTGATACTGGTAGTGAGACAAACGATCTTGGTATTGTTATTCTATCAATTTCATTTACCCTACATCCTAGTGATCCTGTTTCACTCAAAAGAATCTGAATTAAACAATCCTTACTTTCTTTGTCAGACAAAACTTTGATTACAAAAGACGGCCTGCTTTTTTTGGATATTCCATGTAGGACTGTAACATCTTTTGCGTTGTTTTCATAAAGCAGGTCAATCAAATTTCCTATTACTTCTCCAGTAACATCATCAACATTCGTCTCAAGTTCATAGATACTCTCCAGCGGGTAATCAAGCTTTGAGTTTGAATTTCCAATAACCAGTCTAAGTATGTTCGCTGCATTTTTACTTTCCTTCTGACCACCTCCATTCCCTATTCTTTCTGGTATAATTGGTGGATATTGAGAAGTATGTTCAGGACACAAATTGACTAGCATTGATGCGCCAGTGGGTGTCGTAATTTCTCCATCAACCTTACCAGGTACTAGTAATATGTTACTTCCCCTTAAAATCTCAAGGATCGCATTACCTGGATTTGGAACAACCCCGTGGGAAAATGCTAACAATCCGTTACCGACGGCCACATCAGTCGAGTAGAATTTTCTTGAAAACAGATTCAAATTATCCAGGGCAACGGCAGTTCCTATGAGGTCAGCCGCAGTATCTATAGTCGAAACTTCATGCAACCGGACACTGTTATAACTACGTCCATGAATTTTTGATTCTGCAAGTATGATGAGTTTTAATGAATTAAGAGCAAATGATTGTGCAACATTTGACAGGTCCAGTGAATCACTACAAGCTGAAATTGCTTTGTATACTGTACTTGCAGCACGTGAGTGAGCCGAATCTACGTAGTCAAACAAAAACTTGGTACATGAAATTCCATGAGAAACTGATTTCAAAAAGTCAGCTTTGCGGATCTTGGTCCCATTAAAATAATCCTGGCATGTATAAATTGAATCAATGACTTTTTTTTTATTTGCTCCAATATCAACAAGGCTACTGAGGAGCATATCGCCAGAAATACCAGCGATCTGTGAGTCTATGATTACTATTTTAGTCATGTAAGCGAAAAATCTCTCTTCTATATCCTGTTTATATGATTTAAATATTGTTGTTTATTACCAATTTAGAATCACATTTAGATAAACATAATCTAATCGTATTGTAGTAGTTTTCAATGAAATTTATTTATCAAAAATTTGCATTCTTTATCTAAACTATTGATCCTCTGTTTAGCACTATTGCAGTTTGCAAATATGACTGACTTTGCGTAATTGATCATTAAAAGAGGCCTCTGATGGATAGCTAAGTGCTAGTAATTGACATATTCTATTATCTTAGTAATAGAGTCAAAATTACCAACTTCAGACAAATTGTGCGCGTCACTTCCCAAGTGAAAGTTGACCTTATTATCCTTAAAAATTTGTAGCCACTTCATAGGCGGTCTATGATATTTGGCATTAATCTCTACAGTCTTAGAATTTGTTCTTAACAACTGTGATAATTCCAATAGTTCATCATCTGTCAAGTCAAAAGAATCTTCAGGGGCTAGATGACCGATAACTTGAACGTATGGTAAACTAATTGCTGATTTCAACGCTGAGAGCCATTCTCGTTTATTATTATACTTTGAATGAAAACTTGCAATTAAAAAGTGACCTTCATATTCATTTGGAAAATCAACAGTGCCATCCTTCAAGATTTTTGCCTCAAATCCTGAGATTAGAGATAGCTTTGTTCCAGATGACACCATATTGTCGATTTCCTCCAAATATCTTGGTATCCAATCAGAAGTCTTTCTTACATGCTCTGTAAAGGCAAGAGTGTTCAAACCAATTTTTTCTGCATATCTTGTTACATTTTCAATCGATAGCTCTTGAGGTGAATGATCATTGTAATTGCTATGAACATGATAGTCTTTTTTTAGGTCGAGCATGCGCATAATATTCATCTGAATGCTTATTTATTTTCTTTTGAAATTTTCATCAGGTCGTGGATTGTTTAATATCCTTGAAAATTTTTATATGATACCAAACAAGATTTTAATTCGGATTAGGATTATTACTTGAAAGTCTCAAATTCCACTATTCTGGTTCCAGGAGCTTCCGCACCTGCCGCAATTAATACAATCAAATCTCTGAAAATGGTAAAATATCCAGTAAGGATAGTTAGTTCTGACACAAATCCTATTTCTGCTGGATTCTATATGTCTGATGCGCATGAATTGTTACCAGAAATAGAAAGTAAAACATATCTGCCTAGACTATTTGAAATAATAACAAAACATACAATAAGCATTCTAATGCCATCCTCCGGATATGACATTTATCATTTCAGCAAGAATAAGAAGAAATTATTGAAGTTGGGAGCATTACCTGTTGTAAGTGACGAAGATACAATGGAAATTTGCAGAGACAAGATGCGTACATACTCTCATCTTTCAAAAAAATATGATTTACCTGCCACTACAATGGACTCAAAAAAGTTAAGTGGATTTCCAATAATTGCAAAACCACGATATGGAAAGGGGAGCAAAGGAATTACTAGAATTGACAATTCCATGGATTTGAAATACGCACTATCAAAAGAAAATCAATTAATTTTTCAAGAATATTTGCCAGGAACTGAATACACAATAGATGTTCTTTCAGACTTGAATGGGGAACCCATAATTGCCGTTCCTAGGATCAGGATCCAGACAAAGGCGGGAATCTCTACAGTAGGAAAAATAGTTCTAAATGAAGAAATTTCTGAGACCTGCAAATCGATTGCAAAATATCTAAAGATTAAAGGACCGTGTTGCATTCAGATGAAGGAATCTAATGAAGGTACTCTCAAGTTGCTTGAAGTAAATCCAAGGTTAGGTGGTGGTACTATTTTCACCGCTCTTGCAGGCGCCAATTTTCCTGCAATGATCTTAGATATGGCGATCGGTAAGCGAATCAAGATCCCAAAGATATCTGAAATTACAATTGTACGGTATTTTGAAGAGATAGTAGTGGAAGATCAAAAGGCAGTGAAACACCACTTGAATTTAGGACGACCTTGATATTCTCTGAGAAGCTCTTGTCACAGGTAACGTCCTTGACCTGCAATGCTTCGCCGATCTTGCAAGGCCAATAGCCTGTAAATTTCATCATGATTACTGAAAATCCTATAATCATTATAAAGGTAACAAGAATTGCACTGAGATAGGACAAAAACGCGAATCACTTGTCGACTGGTATTATGAGGTTATCCGGAGCGAAAATCATTTTTTATTATCTCCAGCTCTTGTTTCTAATGGTAAATGCAGAATAAATTAGAAACCATGTATATACAAAAGTAGTAATAAATGTAAAAGGTGGTCTATACAACCACAATCCATCATCGGGGTTTCTTAACCTATACTCTACTGCATATATCATTCCTGTAAACATTACACCGGCTATCCAAAATAGCACTGATGTAAAATCGCCTTTAATAGGCAAAATTGCTATAGTATAGAACAAAACATACGGTCTGATAAGCTTCATTGCAATTTGAATGTAATACAAAAGTGCAATAAAAGAAGGTCTTTTCCAATAAATTCCACCAGTTGCAAAAAGACTTCGAATAAAGCTCTTTCTCCACCTTATTTGTTGTTTTGCTAGCGATTCAAATGTCTTGGGTACACCGACGTTTACCTTGATGCTATTTGAATATTCTACGTTCCATTTTATGGGACGATCAGAAAATTCTACATCAGGATCTAGCGATTTCTTCATTGTTTCAATATCGTCGCCACCTGTTTGCAGAATAGGCATATGTTCACGTTGCTTTTTATCACTCGAAGAATCAAGTGTCGTTCGAGTACCTAAGATATGTGCTGTCATTCTTCTATCAGTACAGAATTTAAAATCTATTCCCAAAAATCTGTCATTTGCCCATTCGTGAATAAAATCTTGAATTGCAACTCTTCTATAAAAGCTAAGCGACCCTGAACAACACGTTACTGACTTAAAGGAACTCTCAGCTGCCTTAATTGATCTGCAAGATATATCAATGTAAACCTGTTGAAACCTCTCAATTGTATTTCCACGTTGTGCGTCTCTAACCCTTCCATGGCATGTTAATGCACCTAACTTTCTATCACTATGAAATATTTTTGCAGCCTTCTCAACAGCGTCAAATGCCATATCACAGTCACTATCCATGAATGCGTATATTTCTCCACGAGCAATTTCACTGGCTGCTTCAACCGCTTTTTTCTTTCCTACACTTTTTGAGAGATGCAAAATACGAAAATTAGTTGTTCTGTTTTCTTTACGCATTTCATCAAGAACCTCCCCAGTCTTATCAGTACTTCCATCGTTTACTACAATAATCTCCTTATTCATGTATGTTTGATTCAAACAAGATTGAACACAATTTCGAATATTCTTTTCTTCATTTTTTGCTGGTACTACTATACTTATTAAAGGACCGTTTGAAACGTCAACATTTTTTGCACTCAAATATGGATCCTTGTACTTGAAATATGAAAGCGTCAGTATGCACAAGAGTACAAAACTAGTTAGTAAACTGTAAATGCCTATGAATGGGTCTACAAGAGAAATTGTAAAATATACTTTGGCTGCTAAAACGCATCCAACAGCTATAACCATAAGTACCCTTGCAATCCATTTGCTTTTTTCAACCTCTGAATATCGCGAAGTTTGTTCTTGTAAGGTCATTCAAAGACACCAATCCTAGCAAATTTTGATGGAGATGATAACGCCATTAATATAACTTCACTAAATATTGTGTTTGTTTTTCTTATTAATTTTGTTATTGCAACAATCATGATAAGTCTGACAAAAAAGGTTAACCTAGACTTGAGGTGCAATTTCTCTAACACTAAACTTCTTTATATCTACGTCTGTGGCCCCATCCCACCTAAAAGACGCTATTGGTCCACCCCAAGTGATTATTTGGTCGGGTTTGCCTCCACATTCACTTCCTGCATTTCCCCACCCACCATTGTCTACTTTTTCTGCAACCCTTACCCAATCATTATTATTTTTCTCGTCCACCCATAACTCTAGTTTCACTGCTGTCTTGTCGTCTTGGACGATATTGTACATGATTACTTTAAGCCCTACCCACTTTCCCTTGATAGGTCCAATATTTTTTCCATATTCTCCAAAGACATAACCGCCAGGGTGCCATTGTTCCTTTGAGAATCTGGTTGAACCATCAAAGAATAAGTCGCCTTTGTAAGCAACACCCTCACATCCAGGAGGTGAACCATAACCCGTGTGTCTTGCTCCTCTTGCATACCACACGAAATTATCATTATCGCCGCTGTTAAGCTTGACATATCCTGTAATTTCTACGTCTTTCCAGTCATTTGGTGATTGCATATAGCCAGCTAGAGCTAATTTGTTGTGGTTCAAAGTTTTGATTTCTTCAGGATGAAATCCAGAAGATGTAAATACGCCCATTCTCACCTTAGTTGATTTTATCTTAAACGAACCATCAGAATTTTTTGTCATCGTAGTCTGTGGTGAGAAACTAGAATCAGTACTAGGATTGGAAGTGAGATACCATTGCTCCCCACTTTTCTTAGTTGGATAGATTTTAGTTACTCCAAATTTGTCAGGATTTTTTTTTTCATTGTCTGAATTGTTGTCATCCTTTACACTGATATCAGCCAACTGGCTGGCATGTACACTATCACTTACATCACAGTTTTCATCTATCTGTCCATTTCCATCATTATCTTGACCATCTCCACAAATCTCCTGTTCAGGATTTGCTGGTGGAGAATCGTCACCTTCTGGAGGATTACTAACGTTGCAATATTCATCTATCTGTCCATTTCCATCATTATCTTGACCATCTCCACAAATCTCCTGTTCAGGATTTGCTGGTGGAGAATCGTCACCTTCTGGAGGATTACTAACGTTGCA
>DASQWJ010000103.1:0-2990 GCA_035640315.1 Nitrososphaeraceae archaeon | reverse complement strand
GGCAACTACTAGAAAAGCTAGTCAGGGAACGAAAAAGTACTAACACATGCTACGTCGGTATAGAGATCGACACAAAACAAATACAACTTGCCCGTGACAGGTTGAGAGAAAAAAACGTATATCTTGTAAATGAATCTTTTGAAAAAACTGTTTCGTATTTTCCTGATAAATATATCGATGAATTTATCTTTGTTCTACCTCCGCCGGACTATATCGACAAAGGTAAGGAGAGTCTCTGGTCTCCATTATACCGGGAGATCTTCACCAAATTGAAAGATAATGGATCTCTTACTATGGTAACAGAAATAATTAATGATTTACTTGAACCGGTAACTGATTATGAATTTAAAACATGGAAAAATTGGCTGATAAACAAATTCATAAGCCTGGGATATATCATAAAGGAGTCCTATGAAGATAGTCCCAGATATTTTAATTCTCATTATTTAGAACAATTCAGAGGCGATGGATCAAGAATAAAGATAGTGACTCTTATTTTGATAAAACCCCATTCTATACATAGAGCGTCCTCGCTTGGTTGACTCATAGATTACCTTTATGTAGTAACATGATGTGATCGTTCATACATTTTCTTGAACAAAACACAGAGTTGCATTCATCGTGGCGGCATGGGACTGGATCCTGGTGATTAAACTTCCTATTACAATAAGTACAAAAAGTTTCTAGTTTAGTGATCTCAAATTGAGAAAAAACATTACCACAATTTCGTTTCTCCTTAAACCACCTTACATCCAAATTCTGTTTCTCAGCATAAGTCATAACTGTATCGTATGCCTCATAGAAACCTTGGGCAAGAAACTCTCGAAAAGATATCTTAATTTTGCTTCTCCTGCTATCTGCGAATGACACAATCCATTTTTCGTAAGGTATGGTATTTTCTTCATCTATGCTTGAAACGATCTTTCCTTTCTTTTTTGCCATACTATTTCAATTAATATCAGGATATTGTATCTTTTAGAATATATTTTTAATCGAATTCAAACTATTCACTTTTGTTAGAACGCCTGAGTCATAATTGTTATGCATAAGCATTTGAGAAGTTTATATGAACCAATATTCAAATATTTATGATTGGACAAGACATGCGCATATTGCGGCAAAAGCTTTGATGGAGAAAGCTGGCCCCACGTAGAAGGAAACTCTAATCTTGGTGTCTTGAAGATAGAGAATTTTTGCTGTGAAGAGCATAGAATTTTGTTCTTGGAATCTATTTAGAACATTATTTCTATTTTCCAAATACTTGACCAAGGTTGTTCCGGATACTTCCCAGACGACCTTTTCTACTTTCTTTCACCTTAACATGTTCAAAACACTTGTCACATAAAGATCTCAAATTTGATGGTCTGTTGTCTTTTAACGCACCATTAATGTGTTCAAAAAAAGGACCATTACTTCCTTTAAGTTTTACAGAACATTTTTGACATCTATGATGTGACCTTTCCAACACAGTCTGTCGTATACTTAGCGTCAAGATCTCATACTTCTTTTTATCAATGCTTCCTGTTTCTCCACCGCCAAAAAATGACAATGATTGAGTTTACCATAGAGCCAGAAATAACTCTTGCTATCAAATTTTCAAAGAATATTTAAAGAGAATAACAATATTGTCCTGGAAGCAATTACGGGGTATCACATCAAACATCCTTGATAGTAATGACAAAGTAAATCAGCAGATAATTACTATAATAGAATTTCGACAGGTATAGAAAAAATATGAACCCTTTAGAAGGGCGTGACCAATGCAAATGGCACTTCATATTTGTCAAGTATACATTGTGCTCCAGGCATACAAACCACTCCGTATACTACAATATTATTACACTCTACGTCACTTTCTTCGTTTTGTGAATTGTTTTCACATTTGTTGATTTGCTGTCTTTCAGTATTCACTTGATCATTCTTATCGTCCTTATTGTCATTATCTTCAGCTCTAACTTGCTGAATTCCTCCGAATACTGCTGTTGACACCAATGATAGTGTAAGCGCTGATATTAGAATAATGATCATACCAATGTTTTTCATTACAATAATTTTTTTATCTATGATATATTAGAAGTGTGTTACAACAATTAGTAAAAAAAATGTGGATCTTGTTGTTAAATTAGAATGTGTTAATTTCTTCTATAACAAGTTTTCAAAGATAGTTAATGAAATATATTGATAGTGATAAAATTTTTGGGATTCAAAGTGGACCGAGTGGGATTTGAACCCACGACCACCTACGTTTCCTCTGTAAATGTCAAAGACATTTACATGCAAGGCAGGTATTCTACCAGACTAAACTATCGGCCCTATAAACACAGTATTTTTTTGCTTGATAATTTAAGTGCTTTTAATTAGTCCCTGTATTGGATTATTCATCATGAAATATCAAAACATACAAAGTCGTAAACACACAAATATTGAATGAGCAGTGTGATATAATATGTTACTGCATTAAAGAACTTTGTCAAATCAATTCATATAAACGTTGATATCCTTAATTATTAAATTAATAATTCTAACTTGCAAGAAAAACTGACATGGACAACTGGGGAGTTGACAAACTGGACTATTCGAAATTGTTGTCTATTCTAATATTTATTGGATATAGACTAGTTTTATTGACGACTTTAGGAATTACGTTTATCGTCCAAATCTTAATGCGCAAATGCGGAAAATCAGACAATTCCCTGGTGCCTGGACTTGATTTCTAAAATAAGTACTGGATTATGCTAATCATTCCGAAAATCGAAATACTTTTAGCACATGTCTAAATAATTTGGGATATGTCCGCTCTGTTGAAAGATCGTGTTTGGGTTATGCTATCAGAAGTGGCCAAGAGAGGTGTTTATCCCCTGCACGGATCCAGACTAGGAATATTCAGAATCCCTGTAGAAATAACAGAACGTTCTGATACTAGCGCCATAATTAACAGTTTGAAGAGTTCAGGTTTTAAGGTGGATTCGTATGCAGACCGAATTTATGTT
>DASQWJ010000102.1:0-5272 GCA_035640315.1 Nitrososphaeraceae archaeon | reverse complement strand
CAGTAAAGATACACATGATGAAAGTATATCATTTGGAAAGGAGGAGGAAAGATCAACTATTGATGAACTTAATACTACAGATTCAGGAGATGTGATTGCTTTAGGTAGTCCTCAACTAGGAATGTACGAAATAGAGCAATTGTCCGAAATGATGCGGGGTAAAAATTTTTCCAAAAAATGCATGATCTTTTGTGCACGACCAGTTTATGAAAAATCATGCAAATCTGGAGTTGCCAAAGTACTTGAGAAAGCAGGAGCGAACATCATTTGTGATGCATGTACTTGTTTGTCACCACTCTTATCTCCGGAAGAATACGATGGAGTTATAACAAATAGTGTAAAAGCCGCACATTATCTTAACAAATCTAACAGGGTTTCAGTATGCTTGAAGGATTTAAAATCCATAATAACTGATTATACAAGGTAGAGGACAGAGTTGGAGCATTCACTTAGAGGTAAAACAATTGTAGGTGGTATAGCAAAAGGAATGATTTTGTTAACTACTCAGCCTATCAATTTCTTGTCCTCAGTAGATAATAAGACAGGTAAAATAACTGATAAAAACCATGAATTATTTGGAAAATTCCTGAAAGATAGTATTTTGATTTTTCCATACTCCGTTGGTAGTAGTGTGGGAGCATACTCAATTTTTGCGCTCAAATCAAACAACGTGTCACCATCAGGAATAATATGTACCTTAAAGACAGATATTACAACTGCATCGGGTTGTGCAATTGCCAATATACCATTGCTAGAACTTGGCAAGGATCAAGTAATTCCAAATATCGAAATTCCTAGTGAAGGACAAATAGATGGCAGTTCGGGATCTCTGCAAATCAAAAAGGTTTAATTTAATTTAATTAATTAATTCAAAAGGTGCATGGCATTTGACGGGCGACCAGATCCAAATAAAGGGAATGATGAGAAAAGTCCATGCACCTTACATTTTATGAATTCAAGTTTGCAATCGTTTTGTCAGCTTTATCGTGTAATAATAATTATTAGAATTATTATTTGAATTGACCCTTTGAATCAAGCTCAAGTTTTAATAATTCAAACACTGCATGATTGTTTCATGTCATTACGCGGGATTACAGTAGCTATTACATCCAGTAGGAGAGCTTCTGAACTCGCATATCTTGTTCGAAAATTCGGAGGAATTCCATACGTTGCTCCGACTATTGGAATTAAAATTAACAGGCCAATAAATTCCGAATGTAATCAGTTTATAGAAACCATTAGAAATAAGAAAATGCATTTTTTTATTTTTATGACTGGTGTTGGTGTATTCAACTTGTTTCAGACTCTTCAAAAATTACAAAAGCTGACCACAGTAAATGAAAGATTGCAAGACACGATAATCATAGCGAGAAGTAACAAACCTAAAATGGAACTTAAAAAATTTGGAATTAAAACCAAGTTAGTACCTGACATCAACACGATAGCGGGAATTTTGAATCTGTTGAAAAGTTTTGACCTTAAAAATAAGAACATTGGGATACTATGGCATGGAGACTCTTCAAATTCATTTAAGAGGAAACTTGAATCGCTAGGAGCAAACGTCTTTGATTTTTCATCGTACTCTTATTCTACTAGTCTTGAACAAAAAAATGCGACACTGCTAAAGGAAATGGGATATGACTATGTGGCGCCTAACGAAGAAAAAATCAAAAACCTCATTGATAATTTAATGGATGGCATGGTAGATTGTATAACATTTACAAGTCCTCCCGCAGTTAAGGAGTTTTTTCAATTAGCAAAAAGAAACAGCAAGTTTAATTTACTAAAAGACAAGTTGAACAACAATATACTTGTAGTGTCCGTGGGTCCATCTACTTCGGACATGCTTGCAAAATTTCACATTATGGCAGATATTATGCCAAATACCTATCGTATGGGAGCCATGATAAAGGAATTGGCAGATTATATTTCATCATATTGACAACCATTTTTCCTGCTAATTTGTCTAATCAACATGAAATCCACGCAACATTTTTTATGAAGTCTGATCAATAATTAATAAATTGTCTAATTTTTGCCCTGAGTGTGGTGGGGAATTAAAGTTGGATACTGCTACCAAAAATTTCATATGCAAAAGCTGTGGTCTTTTTGCATCCAGAGAAAAAATGGATGAGTTAAGAGACAAGACATTTAGAGATCAAGGCAATGATAGGAAGAAGTATCATGACGACTATCTTGATTGGTGGACTTCGTCAAAGAAAGATAAGCAAAGAATGTAGATTTCAAAAAAGGGATATTGGGCTTACACAGCAGGATCCATTACGGGTACCATGTGATCTTCTTTTCTAGTCTTTAGCGCAGTCATCAATTCTGTCTCTATAATTCTCGGAAGTTTTCTTATCTTGTTAACAACTATATCACGCATTTCTTCCAAATTTTTGGCCCTTATCTTTAGGAGTAGGTCAAATCTTCCATGCATCTCATGGATTTCCAGCACTTCTTCAATAGATGAAAGGCTATTTGTCACTTCATCTGCAGTTCCAGGTTCTATATTGATTCCCATGAACGCAAGGTGATCATAACCAAGCTTGTTGTTGTCTAATGCTATAGTAAATTTCTTGATAATACCAGCAGCAATCAGCCGCCTCACCCGTATGTGTACGGTAGCATCAGATATACCAATTTGTTTTGCAATTTCAACAAAGGGCAGAGAGGAGTCTTTATTCAATATATTTATGATTTTAAGATTAATTTCATCAATAACATCATGACTAGCCGTCAAATCAAAAATTAGTTTATAATTATATACTTAAATGCTTTTAGAAATTATCTCAATAGATAAGCGATAATTTGCCAATGTATAATCAACAATAAAGGTATTAAAGGTCTATCGCTCCAAGAAATTCATATTTTGATGTCCAAAGAGTGTAGTAAGTGCAAGAAAAATCCTTCTATATATTTAAGGCGTTATTCTGGAGAATTTTTGTGCAAGAAATGCTTTATCAAGTCAATTGAGTACAAGGCAAAGAGGACGATATCAAAATATTCTATGGTAAAACACGGAGATACTGTTGCTGTTGCAGTCTCAGGTGGTAAAGACAGCCTAGTTCTCCTAAATGTATTAAAAAACATACTTGCTCATCAGAATTCTGAGATAGTGGCAATAACTGTCGACGAGGGAATTAAGGGTTATCGTGACGAATCATTATGCATTGTAAAGAATTTTTGTGCCAGCATAGGTGTTGAAAATAGGATAATGAGTTTTAGTGAACTTTACGGATTATCAATGGACAAAGCAATGGAGGTGAGGCCATCTGAAAAAATTTCATCTTGCTCTATGTGTGGGACTTTCCGCAGAAGAGCTCTAGATCTCCTTGCAGAATCTTGTGGAGCGAACGTAGTAGCTACTGGTCATAATTTAGATGATTATGTTCAGACATTTCTCATTAACCTGTTTGCTGGAGATGTGGAAAGAATTGGTTGGACGTACCCAGAACCAGTTGAATATGGAATAGCTGATCTGAGGAAAATCAAGCCATTAATGGAAATATATGAAAGAGAAATTATATTATACGCCATTCATACGAATATTCCATTTCAATCGGAAGAATGCCCATACAAAGACGAGAGCATAAGAAGTGCATTTAGGACTCACTTGAATAATCTTGAGAAAATTCATCCGGGAATAAAGTATAACGCATATAGCTCCATCTTGAAGATTGCAAAAAAGGTAAAGTCTGCAGATTCTCTTCGTGGTTTGGATGCGAATCATGGATTTCAACAGGAACATAAACGATGTATCATCTGCAATAGAGATTCATCCAATTCGATATGCTCAGTATGTCGTACGCTAGATTTGTTAGTTAACAAGACCTAGACACGAACAAGATTAATCATTGTTGAGATCACAATTTGAGATTAACTAATAGAAGTAACAAAAGTTCACAAGTATTATCATTGTAAAAACCAGTACAATGAATGCAATAGTTGGTTGCACAAACAGATTGGTCCTGTTATTCTATGCAGGATACACAAATATATCTACATTGTATAACATTTTTCGCGGTAGTAGGTAGGATTGGGGTGTTAGCCGTACCCCAAACCGGAAATCGGCTTTATGCCGGGATCAGTAACTACTGGGTAAATCTTCAGGAGTGGAGTTCCTGCTTGCTAGGCTGATATGAAACCACGCCGTGTCGGATGGGTATGAGCAACAATATATGCGAAGGCATGTGCTTGATTGTGAATTGTCGAAATGGATGAGGTCCGGGAGGGTGCAATCCTAAGGCAGCGTATCCATGCTAGCACGTCTACGTGATTGATCTTGCAGAGCTTGAGATTGGGCTTTACTTCTTTAGTGGTACCGGTAGGCTACTACCGCATTTGAACGTTACATTACTGATAATACCTACAACCAGTGCTTAATCTGAAGAAAGCCCTGTTGCGATTCACCTTTTAGTATCTTTATGAGAGACATTGCTTGAGGAACTGATAATACAGGCTTGTGAAAATGATTATCAGTTCCAATTCTAGGACAAGCAACTTGAACAAATGCATCTGCATCTTGGAAAGATAATAGCCGTTCATCTGTAATCTCTGTCATGGCTATCAGGATGGTTCTTTTGCCTTGGTCTTCTAACATTTTCTTTAATTCAAGCGCCTTAATCTTGGCAAATTGGCCCTCCTTCAATCCAATGATTATCCCTATTGTTTTGGCATCTTGAGCCTTGAGTACCGATAAAATTGCCTTTTTTTCAAGTTTCTGGGCAATTTCATTAATTTCTGAATATTCGCTGAAATAAGGATCCATCATGAAGGTCGGTTTCTGTGTAACAATGGCGATACTGGCAGAATGAAAAATACTCTGTCCCAAGAAAATATACGCTTCAACATCATTCTTAGAGTCATAGGCAGGATAGAACTCACAACCAAATACCTGAGCGTCATTAAGATGACCTTTTCCCCTTCCTATGACTACTTCATATCCGTGACTTTCAAAAATCTCCTTAACCTTTTGAATAGATGGCAGATATTGGCTATTGGTCACAAGTGAAATTTTCTTAAAATTGTTCTTCAATTCAATCGCACATCTATTTGCGATATTACTAAAATCTACATCATCAAAAGCATTGATCATAACAACTTTATCTCCAAACTTTTCCATAGCAATAGTATGTCCTATGTTGAACAAAATATCAACTCCCAAAGTCTCAGCAGCATGAAGATTCAAATCGCATGAACCCCAGGATGTATCTCCAATTACATATACAGGGATTTGATACATTTCGGATAACTTGTGGGCACAGCTCTG
>DASQWJ010000101.1:0-2666 GCA_035640315.1 Nitrososphaeraceae archaeon | reverse complement strand
GTTTTCTGATGCTTTTAGCCTGCAAACATGCATTAATCAGCTTATAATGTTCTCCATCATAATTTACTCTATTATCCGGATCAGAATCAAAGAGAGATTCAATAACCTCCAATTGTTCTCTGAATTTAGTTACAGGCTTTTTGAATTCTATTCCAAAGTCAACCACATTTTGAGCTTCCCCAGCACCGATACCTAACATTGCACGTCCGTTAGTGAGCCTATCCAGTGTAATAGTTGATAATGCAATGGTTGATGGATGCCTTCTAATAGCATCTGTCACACAAGTTCCTAATTCAACATTCCTTGTGACCGCACCAATCGCTGCCAGCAATAACCAAGCATCATTCACAACCGCGTTTTTCCATTGCGGCACGTTTGAATGATCCATGGACCATATCGAATCAAAATCAAGCCTGTCTGCAATTTGACATGCCGTCATTATTTGGATTTCATCCAGGCCAAGTCTGGCAATATTTAATCCTTGAGTAAAGCCAAATTTAGTTCTCATTTTATAATGGAATTATGCATTCATATGAGTATATAAGGTTTGGATGATTTGGTATTACGATAACTACACTTCGAATCTAGTAGAAGATCTTAATCTACCGACAAAACTCTTGTTTGAATACATATAAAATAGCATTATGTAGAAGAATAATGTGAATTTCAGAGATTCTAAAAATTCAACGCATGATAAAAACAAAAAGACTTCTGTTCGATTGTTAGTTAATGGAAAGGTTCAGGGTGTCTATTTTCGGCTCAACATGCAACAAATTGCAATGAAAAATTCTGTATTTGGGTGGGTGCGAAATTTGGCCGACGGCCGCGTTGAAGCGCTACTCGAAGGAAATAAAGATGATGTTGAAAAGACTATAGAATGGAGTAAAAAAGGTCCTGAGAATGCACGAGTAGATGAATTAAAAATAGACTATTTACAATATGAGGGAAAATATGCTGACTTTGTCATACTGCATGACGAGTCGTAGCTTCAATCTATTTCACATTAAATCAAGAATTAATCTACTTGGATCGCACAAAAGCTACTAAGCAATGGTCACTTTGATTCCAATTATTTGTCAAGATCTGGATACTGCTCAAAGTAACGAAAAAATAATAAAATGAGCTAGCTGAAAAATATTACATACTATATATTGTTCAAACTATTACCATTGTCAGCATGATGAAAGTTACTAATTCAAATATTATCTAAGCAATAACAGCACTGGAAAAAGGAATCTCACGATTTCCTAATAATTACGCATAGCGACTAGGTATAGATTGTAGATTTCGGAGGAGATGTCCTGTTCCTTTTTGTTCTCAAGCATATCCCATTCGACTTTTACTCCATTCCAACCTGCTGTATGCCATTTCCCTATGGGCAATGGTTGGTGAACAATATCTTCTCTAAAAGGATAAGGATTTACGTATAGGTAAGGTAATTTGTAACTTTCATCTCCTGGTGAGATACCAACTCCAATTTGACCATTGCTTCCATCGATAAAAGATTCAACTGAGAAATCAAAACCATCGGGCCACAAATGAACCTGAGTAAAATGATCCCTCAATCTCATCCTGAACAATTCAAGACTCAAGTTTACCTTTTTCGCAAATGGTATAAATTCAAATAAATTCTCTTGTTGCAATTTCAACGATGGTACTTTAGGTATATTGAGTCCATATTTACTAACAATTGATTCTAATTTTTCATAAAAGCCATCACAAGTCAAATCCACAAAATGTCCTGTCTCGTTATGAAAATAAAGAAGCTCCCCTGTAAGTAAATGAAGTTTTACTTCTGTCTTGTTGTTCAATAAACCTGTAGTTATTTCATCATTTTGAAAAAAAAGTGCATCATGACCGTAATGTGGTAACTCTTCTATTAATTGTGACTTTATCTGGGAAATAGTTTTGCATATTCTACGCAAGCCGGAAATTTTCTCTAGTAGCCTGGAATTATCCATTCGTTTTCTATAGTAACTATGTGTTAAAAACTATGATCCCCTGTTCATTGGTATGATATTCGCAACAATTACTGTGTCTAATCAATCAGATTTTAGCTTCAGGCTAAAGGCTAAAAAAAGATTCGGATGAATTTGCCCATGGACGATACTGTAAACTTTCTGTACTGGTGCATTCTTATTCAGCGCGATGACAGGGTTATCTATACCCTGGCCCAATTCACTTATCGCATTCTTCTTCATCCCTGTTGGGATAGGCATCAATCCAGTGGATTCCTCTAATTTGGCTCCTTGTAAATAACTAGTGAACAGGATTTTCAGCGATTTGGCCAGTTCAACAGATGTCTCATAATTGACCAAGTTCTTGACGACCTTACTTCCCTTACTTGATTCAACACTTGATCAGGCAGTGGCGACATCTCTTCCATATACTGTTATATATATTCTCAGTCATGTTCATTGAGGACGTTTCGTTCATTTTCGATTTCGTTAAGTTAGATTGGTGAAAACTTTTGAGTAATCTTTTTAGAATGAGCACTAGTTTACTTGATTAGAATGGATTCAAACCATACTCATGTAGCAATTAATCACATTGCAATTAGTGTTCCTGATCTAGAGAAAGGAATTCGTTGGTACCAAGATGTCATGGGTTTCATAGTAATAAGAGGTCCCACTGAACTGACATCCAATGATATCCAAGTAGGTAAA
>DASQWJ010000100.1:0-17669 GCA_035640315.1 Nitrososphaeraceae archaeon | reverse complement strand
TTTCCAATGGCCCTTACAAATGTGCCATTTGTATCAAACTGTTGAATGCGATTATTCTTTGAATCAGCCACATATACATATTTTAAATTGTGATCTACTTCAACGTGCCTTGGGTTATCAAATTTACCCAACTCACTGCTTGGATGACTGTCATTATTGCCAAATTTTGAAATAAAATGACCCCTGCTGTCAAATTCCTCTATTCGGTGGTTGCCTCTATCAGCAACCCACACATGTCTTTTTTGATCTACATCCAATCCATAGGGTACCAAGAATTGTCCATTTCCTTGCCCCTTTTCTCCAAATTTAAACAGAAATGTTCCATTTTTACTAAACACTTGTATGCGATTACCATCTCTATCAACAGAGTACAGGTATTTGTAGCCATTACTAAATTCTAAGTCATGAGGTCGCAAAAATTCTCCGTCACGATTTCCCTTTGAGCCCCATTCCTTCACAAAAACATAGTTTTCGTTCTTTTTTAGAGACAGTGTCGAGTCTCGCGACGAAATAACAACATTAGGATAAACAGAAATTAAAAAAATCAAAAGCAATAGTACTGCAGCAGATAGGAGACTGTATTTCATTCTTAAGATGTTTTGCATATTTTGATTTGGTCTATATAAGTTCTCTAGTATAAGTACCAAAATGTGGGAGAACGGAATTTCTGTGCGACATTGTAGCATTTATTAATGCCTTTTTTTCCATAAGTTAGACATGTCTAGGAATGCACAAATATATTCAGTAATAATCGCAGCAGCAGTCGTTTCTTTAATGCTTATTGGCGTCACAAGTACGTATGCCCAGAACGTCCAGAATGGAAAGTTTAGAGCAAAGTTGGACGCCAATAACGAAATTCCTCCGGTGAATTCTACTGCAGAGGGTGTAATTAATTTCAAAACTAAAGATGATATTCTAACTTGGAAAATGAATGTAAGTGGTATAACTGATGCTACGGGCCTTAAAATATATCAGGGAATGAAAACAGAAAATGGTCAGGCTATAGTTGACTTGCTGAAATCCAGCAAGCATTCAGATCGTGTGGATGGAATGCAAATGAGAGGCAATATCACAGAGGCTGACCTTGTGGGCACAATGCAAGGAAAGACAATAGAAGATCTTAAGACACTGTTGGGAAGCGAGAATACATACGTGAATGTTCAAACGGAGGATCATCCTGATGGAATGATCAGAGGTCAAGTGAAGCTTAAGGGTACTGACGATTCTTCAACTGCCTCTATGAATATGACTAGCTCATCTAACGCACAATAAACAACTCAACAACTCGATCTTTAAATCGAGTATTCTTTATTCTATTCACTTCGTATGCTTCTTGATTTCGCTGCTTGTTTTTCTCTAATTTGTTCACATTTATTATGAGTGAATGCAATTTGAGAACTACTAGAATCATGGGGCTGGTCGGATTCGAACCGACGACCTCCAGCGCCCGAGGCTGGCATCATACCAAGCTAGACGACAACCCCTAATCTGTTTATTTCAAAATTAGCTTAATATAATATAAGGTGTGGGTCTTGGCCATCAATCCTCGTATCCATATTCCTATTAGTTATGAAATCTCATCAAAGAACGGAAAGTTACCTTTTTTAGAAGTTCTGTTTGCTATATTTTTTTGTACTAATGTTCTTGCTATATTTGCAGCAACTGGCAGTGCTCCTGTAGCACCAGGGGAATTGTAATTTAATATATGTAGCGAAGAATCATCTTCAACAATCAAGCTCTCTGATGCAAATTCTCCATTTTTATCGATTAATATTGTCCTAATTCCTGCCATACCTCTTTGTTTGAAATCATTAGGATTTAAAGACGGCAAGAATTTTCTAACTCTATTTACCATATTTGTTTTAGAAAAAGAACTAGAGAATTCATTTGATACCAACTGGATAAACTGTTTATTTAGAAGCAATTTCAATACACCGACTCTACAAGATCCCAGAATTTTCGGAACGGCATTTTTCAAGTTATCATATGAAGTATATGAATATGGACCGAATACAGGGACTGCATTTGGTCCCACTTCACATCTTCCATCACTTCTAACAATCCAATGGGGATCCAAAAAAGGATACTCTGTATTGCGCGGTACCGAATAGATACTCCTTTTGGTAATAGAACTATATTTTTGCGGAGCTTTCCAGTATTCTCCTCTGAAGTGGAGATCTGTATATTCTTTTGCAAGATCTAGATCATGAGCAATATCAAGAGAATTTCCCCCTGCCGCATTAATTACATAATCAGTAGTAATATCTTCAACAGTACCTTTGATTGTCATTTTTCTATCTGCATTTGTGCTTGTGTTGTATTTAATTGATTTAAACTTATTCGCAAATGATGTCTTACAACCCAACTTTGTGGCATCTTCCATGAGTTTTTGGTTTATGAGGCCAAAATTGGTTGAGGCATCTCGAACACAAACAAGCCCAGCTTCGCATTTTACGTTAGGCTCAATCTCCAACATTTCACTCTTGCTCAAAAATTTTACATCCTCATCTCTCAATCCATTCTTATGGGCCCATTGAACATGTTTAGACAGAGTGTCAATTTCCATCTGATTAGTTGCAATTTCAATTACTCCATCTTCCTTAAATGGCAAGTTATGGAATGTACAGTAACGTTTTAACATATCAAATCCCTTCAAGGCATACGCAGCAGTTGATGATTTCTTTTCTGGGTTATAATAAAACGGAGCATGAACTTTTCCAGTATTTCTACTACTAGTATGCATTGCAACTTTGTTTTCCTGTTCCATAAGAGTAATTGTTGAATCTGTTGTAAGGGAAAGAAAATAGGCAATAGCACACCCTAGAATGCCTCCACCTACGATAGTTATGTTATAACTCTCTTGCAAACTAATATCAACTACCGCAGTAGGTTGCTTTATTAACGGAATTATTAGCCCAGTTTATCATACAATTCAGTTAGAATATCACTTGATCTCCCTATTCTTGTGGTTCTGATGAAAATCTAATGATTTGTAAAATGCAACAATCGAAGATGCATTCAATATGTTTCCATCAAATAGTAACTTTTTAATTTCATCAATAGTTAGAATTGCCGTTTCTATTATTTCCATCATTCCCAGTTTTTTTCTCTTTTCGTCAACTAAATCATAAGCCACAAACAAATTGCCTGTTTGTTCAAACATAGTATAATCTAGAGTATATGAACCCAAGCTGATAATATTATTTGCCCTATACCCAGTTTCTTCCTTCAGTTCTCTGCTAGCTGCCTCAACTGGTGTTTCGCCAGTATCAATATATCCTGATGGGGCTTCAATTTGATAGGAACCAACCATGTGTCTGTAGCTCTTGATTACCAGAATTTCATTATTAGAAACAAAAGGTACTATGGTGGAGTAGTCTTTTCTCTTTGCTCTTGTATAGATCTTTTTTTTATTCTTGATATCCAGTACATCCTCGTATAGTTCGATGTATTTATTGGAATATATTTTCCGTGATGACTCAAACTTCCAATCAGATGGTAGTTTCATGGCATTATTCATCTATTTCCCATTATTTGCTTTTTGTAAACTTTACATTGCCGGTGATTCACTCAGAATTCTCAATAATCTCTGCTATGAAATTTTAACTAAAGTCTTCTTAAACACAATTATTAGTATCAGACTCCAGCGAGCTTGACGGTTCCGTATAAACATGCATTTTGTAAATCCTTAATTTCATGAGGCTTGTGTTTTCTAATCTCAACAATATACCCACTTGTAGAATGGTAAAAGATAACCATATCAGTCGGATAAAGTGAAAGCATTGCGTGGTTCTCAGGATCTGATGACATGTGCCTTAGATGTATTCGTTCCCATGAGAATAACTCATCAATATCCCCTTTAAAGTGGAAATTACTACCGCATGGACATGCTGTATCTCTCCAATTTCCTTCGTTATTCTTAAGCCATGTGTTTGCTCTTCTGGCAGATCGCAATACCCCAAATATACGACGCCCTCAACATATATACTATTTCTCTACCTAGCATTTTAAGCATGTAGAATGTATCAAGTAATTTTAGGATTCCCTTTTTACTGTCTTTTGTAATAATGCATTATTAGAGTCAATACCATTCCAGATAATCTCAAATCCAATTTTTGGAATAAGCAAAGTAATGCATTCCTCGGGAATACCTTTCTTGCTCAAGAAATTAACTGCATCATGTAACTTGTTAATTTTATCAAGTTCTGGTAACAACTTGTTAATTTTATCAACGGATATCATGTAGTTATCTATCAACAGGAAATTGTTTAATTCGTTTAGTGTTGTATCTTTTGATGGATTATGATTATTACTTGATTGAAGATCCTTTATTGTTTTCAGTATCGACTCAATTGGAATATCGTACTTGTCTGCGATTTGTTCAAGAAAGATAACCTCATTTTGATTATCTTCAGTTATTCTTTTTATTTCGCTTGTAATTGTATCATGTAATTTGAATGTAATATCATCGATAATCCTAGAATCTATTTCCTTCAAATATTTGATTATTGGACCAAATGGAATCTCGTCTTTCTTGTAAAATATTAACTGTTTTTTGTCTATAAACTTTGAGAAAATTGAGTCAATACCTATCTTGTCTCCATTTTCAGAAATATAGTTATCCTTGTTAGCGGCAATTAGTAAATCAATATCAAGCGTAGTGGTGATATTTGCGCTCAAGTCCTTTATTTTTTCTAATTTTCGTTTCAAATATTCAGTTGTCCAAAAACCTACTATCTCAAAATACACTCTAATTCCAGACTTTTCAAAAAGAAAATCTGGTATGAATGCCTTACCATCTGTTAGAATCAATGGATCAGGCTCCCTGGATAATTTCCAATTAGAAGAAAATGTAAGAAATTTATTCATAAAGTTCTTTTCAACATTACTATCAAAAAGATCGCCTATATTACTAAGCGATGATTCAATATCAGATCTAGATGATGATTTAGAATGAGAATTTAATCCAACCTTTGATGCATCAAATATTGGAAGATCCTCATCACTATTTGAGAGTCTAAAGTTATAAACCTTTTTTGCTCCGGACACAGACCTTCTTAATATTGCTGCGTTAATTGACCACCAACTATCCGTAAATATTATTAATGGAATAAGCTTGGCCATTGCCGAACCATATCTATCAGTTGGTTTCAATATGCTAAGCGGACCATCCACTGAACATATAATTTTCTTATCTTTATCATTCCCAAATAAGTTATTTTGATTTTTTGTTTGATTATCTATTGATGATTTTGGACTGCTTTCACTAAAGAGAAAGTACATCAATCCAAGTTGTTTTATTTTGTGTAGAATTTTCTTCCAGTTATAACCGCCGGAAACACTGAATTCTAGTTTGACGCAATTAAGTAATAGGCTTTGCACAATTGAAAGATTATACCATGCGGCCAATTGTAGCGAAGTTAGTGAATCAAAGCTTTTCAAGTATTTGTTCCTATCAAGATCATTCCACATCGCCATCTCCAGATCTTCGATAGTCAGCTCGTTTTTTGCGGCAATTTTTTGGAGTATATTTCTTCTCTCATTTTCAGTTACTGCATAACCACTCCGAGAAGATTCTTCAAATATGACTCTTCTTAGATAAATCGCATTATTTGTACTAGCGTTACCATTACCAATACTTTTAGAATTGGGGACTGCATATGAAGAATATACACATCTTTGTTCCAAAAGATGACAAATACCTCTGACAAATTTATAATCAGTATGCTTATCTTCCATTCTTAAGATATTTTCATCAACGGTTGGTTTGGATACTTTTTTCTCAGCCATTTCCTCATACATTTTGATTATTTTTGAGGTCAAAGAAAGTTCATTCTCATGGTTACAGAATATTGGCCTTACGCGGTTCATTTTGCTTGATATTTTGACTCTCAATAATTCAATTGGCAACATTTAGAGTTATTACCTCATATGATGATACATGTAGATCTTGGTAATTTCTACCTAAATAATTTTTGTTCCCATATTGTTATGTATTGTTTTGTTTGATTTGCGGGCTAACTTTAGCCACATTTGATTTCTAAACTGCAGATCACAACGATGACCCACCCGCTCCCCTATCAGTGTGTCAAGCCTTAAATGCAATAGACCTACATGATGTATAGAATGAGAACTAAAAAATCAACTTATTCAAATTCTCACATACAGGAAGAAAAACAAGACGAATCTGAAAATACCGAGAATTATGCTAATGATACTGTAGGTAAACACGACCAATCAGAAAAACAAGATAATGACAATATCGTCATGAATGCTAAAGAATCGTTAACAACATTATCAGAACAACCTCAAATTAATGATCTTACAGCTCTTGAAATTCAAGACATTGAAGGAATTGGCCCTACGACTGCAAAGAAACTTAGAGAAGCAGGAATTTTCTCAGTTATGGACCTTGCTGTGGCTGGAGTTGAAGATCTAGCAGTAGATATTAACGCATCCAAAGAAAGCGCCGCTTCATTCATTATGGCAGCACAAAAACTATTAAGAGAATCAGATGTTCTTGACAAGGAGTTCATTACTGCTGATACTGCACTTCAGAAAAGAAGATCGTTGTTACGATGTTCTACTGGTTCAAGTATGCTAGACGATTTATTCTTGGGAGGTATAGAAACACAGGCAGTCACTGAGCTTTATGGCGAATTTGGTTCGGGCAAATCGCAGATATGCCACACCATGTGCATTACTGCTGGACAGCCAATAGAATCAGGTGGATTAAACAGTGGTGTTATCTATATTGATACTGAAGGGACATTTAGACCTGAAAGGCTGGAGCAAATATCTAGTAGTAGAAACATAGATCCGGTAAATGCATTACAAAATGTAGCAGTATGTAAAGTCTACAATAGTGCACATTTGGAGTTGATAGTTAAGAATCTTGGAAAATATATAGATGATTATAAAGCAAAACTGGTTATAGTCGATAGTATAATTTCATTACACAGAGCAGAATTCTCTGGTAGAGGAACGCTTGCCGATAGACAGCAAAGACTTAATTCTATTATGCACAAACTTCTTCGAATATCAGAAATTTATAATATTGCGATAATTGTTACAAATCAGGTGCAATCTGCTCCAGATACATTCTTTGGTGATCCAACAAAGCCTACTGGTGGAAATGTAATTGGCCATGCTTCGACTTATAGAGTGTATTTAAGAAAATCTGGTGAAAACAGGGTAGCAAAAATGATTGACTCTCCATATCATCCATATAGTGAAGTAAGGTTTACCGTCAATGAAAAAGGAACAGATAACGTAGATGAGGGCAAAAAATCCAAGAAAGAGTAATCCCATCTTTTATTTTTTGTAATTAATCTGAAAATAGTTGAACGAAAGTACATGCAATGCATTATAGACAATCATTAGAGCGATTCAGCTATGCTCGGGCTTATGTTTATCGTTATAATGTGCCAAGTATTCTGATTCATTTTCGAATGCTCTATTGCATTTGCTGCACATGACAGGTTCATCATCGTCATTCCCGATTGCCAATATGGAATAGAACGATTTGCTGGTTTAAGAATTTACGGTATGTGTTTAGATCAAGCAATCATTAATTTTCATACTAACTTGGCATCCAATTATGGTTGCAAATGTAAAGCTAGTCTACAGCAAAGGATACTTTTACACAAGTTCGATAGTTAGTTATTTTTCCAGAGGTAGGGTCTACACGAGCAGTCATATCGACAACCTCAATTCCATGTATACCATGCAAAGTCTTCTTTGCTTCATCTACAGCAACTTGAGCTGCATCTTCCCATCCCTTATCCGAGCTGCCGATTATTTCAATTATCTTTGCAATATGATGAGTCATGACCAAATAATGCACTGCATATGCTATAAGACTTACAAAATTCTAATGAAATTCTAAGCAGATAGAAAATTCCTGGACAAAAAGACAAGAAACAAGAGGTGACAATCATCGGAAAGCAACAATTAAAAATAATGTTTACTACATCTTTACATGATTCGAAACAAAAATAGGAAAACGAGAATTCCAGAGATTCCTATTTTGCTGTTAATTTTTGTTACATTGTTAGTAGCTCCATCATCAACTCAATTGATCCACAACTTGGAAGTTTTTGCATATGGTCCTAACCAGATAGTTAAAATATTGTCTGAGGGTGGACAGATATGCCCACTAGAATCTGAGTGTGATAAGAAGAAGGAAAATCAGACAGATGCTCACAATATGACTCTGAACATTCCAGGTGCAGCAAATGCAAATAATAACCAAAATTCAGTGGGTAACTCGACAACAAACAATTCAAACAGTTCCCAAAATGAAACCATTATGGCTAACGATACCATGCCTACTGTGGAAACCAATAATTCAGTTCAAGACATGGTAGATATTAAGACTGATAAACAGACATACAATCCGGGGGAAATAGTTAGTATCATCATTACAAATAAAGGATCAGCAGAATTAACATTTCCAAATTCTGCATTAGGGCTCACAATAAGAAACCTGGGATCGAATGAATTATACCCAATTCTATCATCACAGGTAATTACAATTCTCGGCCCAGGTGATTCGAAATCTCTCAGGTGGGATCAAATAGGTATAAATGGAAATCAAGCACCGTCTGGAAATTATTCGGCTTCCGTGAATTCAGATATCACTACAGCGCAAACAACTTTTTCAATTAAATAATTATCCTTATCTTTACAATTATTTGTAAATTCTGATTCATATTATCTTAAATGATATTTTTACGTCAAAAGCTCGCATGTCCGATTTGGGCCCGGAGGGCTTCGATCCCTCGATCTGTGGTTCCGAAGACCACCGCGATATCCTGGCTACGCTACGGACCCATTTCTATCTAGCTTTAAAATTAAATTCAAGGTTCTATATCAATTGAGCTAATCGATTATTGATTTTAATAAGATGAAAATCTAATTAATAACAATCAATTTATTATCTCAAATATTTCTGAGTACTTGTAATTAATTGAAGGTATCTGACAGAATATCCAATGTAGAGTATGCCATCAGAGACATAACAATACATGCAAAACAATATGAAAAAACTGGTAAAAAAATAACATACCTGAATATTGGTGATCCGGTAAAATATGATTTTCCGACTCCTGATCACATAAAAAAGGCATTAATAGATGCAGTTTCAAGCAACTTCAATTATTATGCTGATTCAGAAGGTATCTTGGAATTAAGGGAAGCAATAGTAAAGAAAGAATCACAAAAAGGTTTGCCGATAACTGTTGACGATGTTCTTGTAACAAATGGTATTTCTGAAGGACTAGATATGATAGCAGCATCAATAGTGGAACCTAACACAGAAATCTTGATGCCAGGACCGTATTATCCTCCCTATTCATCCTATGTAAAATTTTACGGAGGTAAACCAATTGAATTCAGACTAACAGAAGATGGGGCACCTGATCTTGATGATATCAAGTCAAAGATTACTACCAAGACAAGAGCTCTTTGTATAATAAATCCCAATAATCCAACGGGTGAAGTATTTAGTAGCAAGAGCCTTAAACAGCTAATTGACATAGCCGTAGAGCACGACTTGTACATTATTTGTGATGAAATATATGATAAACTAGTATTTGATAGAGAGTTCACTGGTATTGGTAAAGTGGCAAAAGATGCACCGGTAATATTACTTAATGGCTTTTCAAAAGTTTATCTTATGACAGGTTGGCGTTGCGGATATATTTGCATGAATAGTGATTGCCAAAAATTAGAAAATATCAGAAAAAATATTCCAAAACTGGCTAGAGTTCGTATTGCTACCAACCTTCCAGTGCAAAAGGCAGCAGTAGCGGCTCTACAAGGACCTCAAGACTATATCTCTGAAACTGTATCTAAATTAAGGAAAAGAAGAGATTTAGTAGTAAAGCGCCTTAATGAAATTGACGGAATTTCATGTAAATTGCCAAATGGCGCGTTTTACACATTTCCAAAAATTCTAGATAAACGTTGGAAAGATGACAAAGAATTTGTTCTAAACCTATTAAACAAAACCGGTATACTAACGGTACATGGTTCTGGTTTTGGAGAATCAGGAAGAGGACATTTTAGGATCGTTTATCTTCCAAGTGAACAAGTCCTTGAAGATGCTATGAACAAACTCAGTGATTTTGTAAGGCAGCAATTGAAATTAGACACTCTTCATTCAAGACAATTCTAAACGATAATTTTTTTGAAACATTGAACATTGCAATGGCTTACTCACTTTTTCTAAATTTACCCCAATATAGTAATATTCCGCCCCCTATCAGCATCGCTATTACAAATTTTTCATTGGTCAGAGAATTGTTAGTATAATTATCAAGATAGAAACCAACCGACAGATGTGTTGTATAGAGATAAAAGTTCCTCAATGCAATAACTGTCGCCATCAAAATAACAACAACACCCATACCGGACATCCAATTCCTATCGCGCTCGCCGTCAACATTTCCTTTTTGAAAAGGATTCAAGTAAGCTTGATTCCAGGGTGTTTTAACTTGTTCTTTTTAGACGCATTAAGTAACATAGGAGTTAATACCTCAGCCTGATAACTGATAGACAAAGATCCAAGGTAAAGCGGCCTGAGGCCTTTTATTTCTCCTATCAACTGATTTAGCTTTGCAACAGCATCCAAATCATCACCACAAACAAATGTGTCAGAATCAAGGCTTTCATTGATATTTTTTAACTTTACTTCAGCTATTGTGTGAAATGCTGAAACCACTTTCTTGCCAGGCAGATTTTCAGCCAAAAGATGGGCTGCAGATTTCAAACTTTTTTCAAAAGGAATATACGTAAATCCTACATCATTTCTTTCCATAGGAACAATTGGAGAAACTATTATGCAATCTTTTCCAATGTTATTTGAAATCGAATCACAAGTTAATTTTATCGATTCATAGGGGATAGACAGTATCAAGATATCGGAATCTGTTGCCGAAGAAACATAATCAGCGCCCTTGATTGTTCCTTTCAGGCTATTCCCATAGGATGATAATGCTGTATTCATATATTGTTCTGCTGATTTCTTTGCCTTTTCTGCATCACGAGATCCTATGGTTACATCATGATTGGCAACCCATCTGAGAGCAAAACCTTCTCCCATTCCACCAGTCCCACCAATAATTGAAATCTTCATAAATTATCTGTCATAGAGTGTTGAAACGTCCTAATTAAGGTTACAATCTAAATTTCGGAATGAACAAACTTCGCGATATAAGTAGATTAGTTAATGTTGACAATAAAAAGATAATTTTGTGAGTCTCAAATTATTGGCGGAAAACAAATTTAAGACTTGATTTGTAATTTTCAATTGTTTTGCCGCTTATAGCCTTTGTACGCCATGGAGAAGCAGACAATAATGTGAAAAGATTACTGGTTGGACGACATATAGAATCGCATCTTACAGAACTTGGAATACAGCAAGTCAAAGATACAGGTCAGCATCTAAGAAAACTGAAAATTGATAGAGTGTATGTCAGTCCAGTAACGAGAGCCATTGAAACTGCCAAGATAATCTGCAAAATAAATGATTTGCAATACCAAACAGATGAGAGATTGTACGAAATTGAATTGGGTGACTTGGTGGGTATGAATTATGATGAAGTTATCGAAAAACACGGAAACCTTTTTTTGAAATTCTATAGCGGCGATGATCCTATTCTTGACAGCTATGGCATTGAAAGCTTTTCAGCAGTCAAAAAAAGAGTAAAGAATTTGCTTGATGAATCTATGAAAAATTATCCGGACAAGAATTTGTTATTTGTTACGCATTTAGACCCAATAAAAGCAGCAGTATCCATAATGTTAGGGCTTCCTCCAGAAAGTCTGTATGGATGGCATATACGCAATGCCTCAATGACTATTTTAAAACATGAAAATGGCATCCTATCGCTTTCAGGGGTTAATGTAATGGGATTTCACAGATATGCTGACGAATGATTTGGGTATTCTTTGCAAAAACCTTAAATTAGATACAGGTGAGTAGTCCCTCGGACAAGGAAATTTGATGTCACCAAAATCAAATATATGGTTACTTATCTTGTTGTTTTCACCTCTTGTTGTGGTAGTTCTCTCTTCATTTGACACAGTTTTTGCACAAGAATCTGAAGAATATGTCATCAGAAGAGTTGAGATTTGGTCATTATTTTACAGACTAATGGTTGCTGCCTTTGTTGTTGGAGCTGTTGTTCAAGGTTCTATAGTATACGTTTGTTGGCGCTTTAGAGAAAGTCACAAGAAAAATAAAGTAAGGGAAATAGAGGGCGTTTAAGAATGGGACACGCAACGATTGAATGGGTGTACGTTGGAGTTGTAATAGCGCTGCTTACTTGGGTTGGAGCGGAATCTTGGAATGTTGAAAGGATTGTTGAACACGTGCCAGCTGAAGCAGAAACAATAAAGGTCACTGGTCAGCAGTGGTTCTGGACTTTTGAACATCAAGATGGGAAAAAGGAAACAGGTGAACTCCACTTGAAACAAGGAGTTCCGTACAAGTTTGAGCTTGTTTCAAAAGATGTTATTCATAATTTCAATGTACCTGATTATACTATTCTCATGGATGCAGTTCCCGGTAGAGTAAATGTTGTATGGAATTTATTTGATCAGCCGGGCGAGTATCGTATACAATGTAGGGAATACTGCGGATTTGGACACCCTACTATGAAAGCGAAATTATTTATTGAACCTCAGACTGCCGAAGCTGCAGAAAATGCTACGGCATCATCACAAGCCCCTGCAGCGGGTCAGAACGCTACTTCAGCTGCAACACCTGGACCAGCAGGCCCACCTGGAACACCACTGACAATATTGGAAGGTTCTTCAGTACAGGGAAGTCCAAGTTATGATCCAGCAACACTCACAGTAAAGAAGGGTGACAAGATAACAGTGACTAACAAGGATACCCTGCCTCACACAGTTACAAGTGGAACAGGACCTTCCGATCCAAATAGCGCGAAACAATTTGATACAAGTATTATAGAGGCAGGAGCAACAGCAGATATCGAAACTACCAATATGGCAGCAGGAGAATATCCATTCCATTGTTCTGTTCATCCATACATGATGGGTAAACTGGTTGTACAGTAGTTGGTCGCCATGATAGATTTTGTTAATCAACCAAATAATCACAGCCAAAATGCTTTTATTGATATAATGCTTGATGTAACTTCAATTAAAAGGGGTAGTTAGATAGTTTGGTTTTAGAAGTAAAACAACCGCGTCCAATGTGGGAAATTCTATTTTCCACACATCATACTGATATTGGATTACTTTACATGATATCCTCAATTACAGCGCTCATGCTCGGAGGCGGACTTGCATTAGCATTACGTGCAGAATTATTTCTTCCAGGATTACAGATAATACAAGATCCAACTTCATTTAATAGATTTTTCACAGTTCATGGTACGACAATGCTTTTTCTGTGGGCCATTCCGTTTGCAGCAGGTGTAGGAAATTACCTTATTCCAATTATGGTCAGATACAAGGATATGGCATGGCCAAAACTAAATGCTGTTGCATTTTGGATGATTCCAGTCGGTGCCGCTCTAGTTTGGCTTGGGTTCTCTGACACTGGATGGACAGCGTATCCGCCATATTCAATTATTAGAGCACCAGGACCAGCGGCCGAAATGTGGATCTTTGGTCTAAAGATTTTGGGCATTTCATCAATACTCGGTTCAATTAACTTTATAGTAACGATACTAAAATGCAGACATCCAGATTTGTCTATTATGAAAATATCTCTCTTTGCATGGTCCATACTTTCGATATCCTTTATGACAATAGTTGCTGTTCCCACTTTCGCCGCGTCTTTAATCATGCTGTATACAGATAGACTTGGCATATCCGGATTCTTCAATCCTGCGATGGGTGGGGATCCTATAGCGTATCAGCACCTATTCTGGTTTACATTCCATCCAGAAGTCTACATATTCTTACTTCCAGCAGTAGGAATGCTATACGAGATGATACCAAAATTCTCGAGGAAACCACTCTTTAGTTATCAATCAGGGGTGGCCGCATTTGTACTGCTAGCATTGATAAGTTTTGCGTCCTGGGCTCATCACATGTTTGCAACAGGTATGAGCTTTACAGAAAAAACAGTCTTCATGGTAGGAACGTTGGCTGCTGTTCCCGCTTCATCGATGCACGTGTTTAATTGGATTGCAACAATGTGGGGAGGTAGGATAAAGTTTGCCACTCCTATGTTATTCGGGGTCGGTGGAATCATGCTATTCTTTGCTTCAGGAGCCGGTGGAGTTGTAAACACTGCTCTGCCATTAGACTTCATCACTCACGATAGTTACTGGGTTGTAGGTCACTTCCATCTAATATTGATGGGAACTGTCTCGCTCACATTTACCGGATTCATTTACTATTTGTTCCCCCTTATAACGGGTAGAATGTATAACGAGAGAGCAGCTCAGGTACACTTTGTGTTAGCCTTTGTTGGAGTAATTTTTGTCTTTATGACTCAACATTTGCTAGGACTGCATGGTATGCCTCGTAGAATAGCAGATTATGATGGGACCATCCCTGGCTGGTTGATAATGAATCAAATTGCAAGCATAGGCGCCTGGGTGGCTGGTCTGTCATATGTAATTATGTTGGTTAACTTGATAAAATCTGCTGGAAGTGGTAAGGAAGCAGATGTGAAAGATCCTTTCAAAATTGGAGAAGAATATTATGACTACACACGACGAGAGCCCCATCATTAGAACTAGTTCAAAGAGGATGGCCAAAGGCATCCTCATTGTAGTAATTACACTTGCAGTCGGTGCCGCTATAATAGTACCTTTCTGGCAAACAATGATCCATCATCCTCCTGCAGCATCAACCCTCAAACATGAGGAACCTCCCGCAATTGCGACTGGTACTCAAACTAGTATCGGAGTAATTGATGGAGCTACAAGTCAGCAATCCAAGGCGAGTGCGAATGCAACTGCTAGCGGTGGAGCTTCTACTGCAGCGCCCGCAGCTGCACCAGCTGCAACACGTGCACCAGCAGGCCCACCTGGAACACCACTGACAATACTGGAAGGTTCTTCAGTACAGGGAAATCCAAGTTATGATCCAGCAACACTCACAGTAAAGAAGGGTGACAAGATAACGGTGACTAACAAGGATACCCTGCCTCACACAGTTACAAGTGGAACAGGACCTTCCGATCCAAATAGCGCGAAACAATTTGATACAAGTATTATAGAGGCAGGAGCAACAGCAGATATCGAAACTACCAATATCGTAGCAGGAGAATATCCATTCCATTGTTCTGTTCATCCATACATGATGGGTAAACTTGTAGTCCAATAGCCATGTAAATTGCAAGTAGAGTTTGATTCAGAATAGCATGATAAAGAGCCCGTATGTTAACTGCAACATAAAATGCTCCTAACTAAAATTTCTTTTTCCACTCTATCAATACTATTTGCACTTATCTTTATCGGAGGATATGTTAGTTCATCAGGAGTAGGACTCAGCTGTCCTGAATGGCCTCTTTGTCCAGCAGGTCTTATCCCAATGAAAGAATTTATAATTGAATATTTTCATAGAACAGTAGCTGCCACAACCGGGGTAATGGTTTTTGTCACCATGTTTTTTACTCTGAGATCAAAAGATACTTCCAGATCTACAAAAATAGCATCTATGATAGCAGCAGCATTAGTAGTAGGTCAAATTACTCTTGGTGGATTTGTTATTGTTGAAAAATTGCATGCACTTCTTGTGACAATGCATTTGGGAATGGGATTGATATTGTTTGTTATGATCCTTACTGTTTTCTTGGATGCAAAAGAAATATCTAAAAAAATTTCACCGAATATGCACGTAGTTGAACCAGAGTAAAACATAATACTAATTGGCATAGCACAAGGGGTATGTGGAAAGTAATGATGCCAAGAAAGATAGCCTATGGAGCTAACGCTGCGAGTGAATTTCAATATCCAGAAAATTCTCTTGTGATAACTACAACTACTCCTGATATCTATGAAAAATGGTTAAGCTATATGGGGCTTCAAAAATACGAAATATACGACAAAGTAACACCTGATCCAGCTATTGAAACAATTGAAGAAATAAAGAGAAAATATGAAGGAAAGGAGATTTCTGCATATATCGGACTTGGTGGAGGAAGCTCTATGGATGTATGTAAATATCTTGGAAAATTAACTGGGATTCCGAAGATTCTTATTCCAACTACTTTTGGAACGGGTGCCGAAATGACTACATATGCAGTAGTCAGTTTTGATCATAAGAAAAAGCTTTTACAGGACGAAGCGTTCTTGGCTGACGCTGCCATTGTCGATCCGTATTTTCTTCCTGGTACTCCATTTAATATCATGAGAAATTCTGCATGCGACGCATTAGCTCAAGCATCTGAAGGATTTGATAGCAAACTAGGGAACCCATTTACCAAACTATTTTGTAAGGAAGCTTTTGATATACTTGAAGACGCAATTATGAACGATAAGCAAGATCTGTTACCTTACGGTGCTATGCTTTCTGGAATTGGGTTTGGAAATTCTTCAACTACACTGGGACATGCCTTATCCTATGTGTTTTCCAATGAGGGAGTTCCTCACGGATATTCACTATCTTCATGTACTACAGTAGCACATAAATTTAATAAATCAATTTACTATGAGAGATTTAAGAAAGTATGTCAGAAGCTGAAGTTTGAGCAACTAACACTAAAGCAATCACTTGATGAAGCCGCGGACGTTATTATGCCTGACAGAGGACATCTTGATAATAATCCGATTGAAGTTACCAAGCAAGATATAGTACAATGTTTGGATGAAATAGTAAACAAGAATCCATTACAGTGATTTTATTATCAAATCCAGTAACAGAATTGTCATGCGTGTAGATAGAACTAGAACGACAAAATCTGGAATCCTCATTTGCTAATTCAAACTTCGATCTCATGTTTAGCATACAGACGCTGAAATTTGCAAGACAATCGACAAGAGCTGGGCTAATATGCAACTGAGTAATCAGATTTCAATTGAGATAGCTGGTTAAGCATTCTAATCCATACACTATTAGTTGCCATATTTACATGGCGACTCTATTTGGATTAAATGATAATTAAATCGAGAGTTAGGAATCACCATACACTACAATTCTTTATGTGGAATATTAGCCGGTTAAGAAACCTTTAAATCCAGTCTAGCAAATCCTGAATCTTACATTGACTACGATCGATAAGAGCATGCAAATTAATGCTCCTATTAGCGAAGTATTTACCTATTTTGCAAGACCTGAACACATGGCAGACCAATTTCCAGAGAATATGGGTTTGAATGTAATACCATTAGAAGTAAAAAATGGATTTGGAGTTGGGACAATATTCAGAATAAACGGAGATTTTGATGGGAAGAGATTAGAGTGGGATTGTGAGACAACAGAATACATTCCTCACCGCAAAATCGTGGCCAAAATGATCGAAGGACCATTTAAGAGCTGGGTAATCACTGTAAATTTTGAACCCTTGGGAGAAAAGGAAACCAAAACAAGCATAAAAGTAGATTATGATATGCCCATGGGCCCATTGGGAGGATTTATTGACAAAATAAAACTAAAGAAAATTGCTGAACGAGGAATTGAAAACGGCCTATACAGAGTAAAGGCTCTCCTAGAAGGCACAGGTTCAATACCAGTAT
>DASQWJ010000099.1:0-4368 GCA_035640315.1 Nitrososphaeraceae archaeon | reverse complement strand
ACAAGGTTCCAGATCTTCCAGGTAACTCGAATATGGGGACTGAATTGCTAAATGATTTGATAACTCGACAGGAGGAATTTCTTAAAAGAATAAGAAAACATCCTCAAGACTTCAAGATGCACAAATCAGAATATGAAAATGAAATAGGTAAAAGAAATTTCATTTCAGACAATTGAAAGGCTAATCTTTAATCATGCTTGATAGACAAGAATTTCTCTCCATAGATCTATCTATTCAATTAAGATTGTTAATTGACACTTCTTGTAGAATGTAATGACTTAGGCCAGTTCAGTCATTTCATGCAACATTGATTTGTTCGAAGAATTTCTTACCGAAGTTTGAATAATTTTAGCAGTTTCAAAATCACATTCTAGCACAGATGCAAGGTCATCCACCTTCATGTTAAGAATTTGTTTTTTATCAAGAGAATGCTTTAAAATCAAATCCTTCAGAACATCTGGAATAGCTAATGATCTTATGCTTTGTCTAAATAACATGTATAATTATAGTATCTATCTTATATAAGATTTCTCTAATGAAATCGTATAGTCAGGATAATCTATGTTACAAAAAATTCAATAAAAAAATGAAAATTTTGCTAGGATTCTCATTAAAAATTATCAAAATGGTATCAACAATACAGTGATTTAGATCTGAACAAATTTTGATATCTACTTATATTATGCGGTTTACAGTCACATGATGACGTCTGGGTCTGACTCAGGAGCTGACTTGGTAGGGAAATTCATTGATTTCTATCATCGCTACGAAAATCTAAATTTAAAAATAACCTTTTTCCTGATATCTCTTCAAATACTTCATTTATACTGGCTGACGACAGATGTAGTACTTCAAAAAATATTTGGCGAAAGCTTCTTCTTCGTGCCCAAAAGTTTCTTACCAATTTTTGTAGTAATAGACTACATAGAAATTCCAGCGCTGATATCCGGATTAATTTACTATGCGTACAGCATACGCAAAAATAAATCAAAGGCAAAAAGAAGTTATCTATTCCTAGGAATGCTAGCAGTACAGGTCATTCATATTTTCTGGATCACAGATGAAGTTGTATATGACAGCTTTTTCAACTCTAGTTTCATAGAACTTCCGTTCGTGCTATCATGGATAGCCATTCTCATAGATTATCTAGAGCTTCCTGTAATGGCAGACCTATTCTATAAGGTGATTAAGAAAAAGAAAAGATAAGGTCAAGGGAAATGGCTTCCGAAGTTTCGATGATACCTTTATCTCCCATCGTAATGTTGGATTCCTCACTTGTCTTTATAGTCTCAGGGGGCCTGCTGGTGAGAAATATTTGCGACCGAATTCCTACTATACTCATCGAATCTTCTACATTGTTCGGCTGAAATTCAACAATGTAAGTCTTAGGTAGTGTAGCATCATTCTGTATTTTCATCAAATTTCCAATCAGATGGATAATTTATTGATATTCTGCAGTTATCATTTACATAGGATTTATCAAGTTGTTATCTATAAGATCTAATATTACCATTTGAGGAAACAAACATAAGGAGCAAAAATAGAACTATAATAATATCAATTATGAGATTGGTGGATCGCAAATATTCTATGCAATCAGCTGGTATTATTTTAGCTTAATTTTTCAATATCTGTAGTCATTTAACAACTTGAATATACAATATTCAGATATATCATATTTATGTCAAAAGATCGAGCGCCATCTTTAGATCAGAGATTTCTGCTTCAATTACTTGCTTATCAAGATCATCTCTAGCATATTTTGCTAATCTTTCGCAGGCGTTTATTTCTGATATTATTATATCCTTCTTATCTTTGGATAAATTGTGAAAAGACTCAACAAATGAGTATATCACTTTTCTGCCATTTTCTTTACATCCACATGTTTTAGCAGTTATTTCATAAGGAGCTTCAGATTCTGATATATTCATTCCTAGAATCCTCCTCTCACGTAACACTGAATTTCAATATTTTGAATTTTAAAAATAAATGCAGCAAAGATATCCAAATTAGTAATGCTCATAGTTAAGATCCAATACCGGATTATTTTAAGCTATAACCCAAGAAAAATCTAGTTCAATAAATCTTCCTCTAGATCTTTCAACTATATTTTAAAAATTCTAAGAAATGCTTAGTTGCCCGTAGTCATATTCAGATAATTTGAGTGATTTCAAGCTGGTCTGAATAAATTAGACTAAGCCGATTCAATATTATTTTGCACTAGGATCTGTTTCCCATATTCCAAAAGCATTGTTTTCAGTATCAAGGCATATTGCAAAATAACCCATTCCTGGAACAGCCGTTTTTGTCATGATTATTTTTCCTCCTGACTGAGATATCTTGGCTGAGTATTCGTCTACTGACTTTACACCAATGTAATTTGTCATCACGTGTTGTGGATTCTGTCTCGTCATCATACCACCACCAATAGCCTTATTCCCCTGTTCATCCCTCGTTGTAATTATTAGATAATCCTTGCCCTCAGGTAGAATAAATTTTTCAAACGTCCATCCAAATATTTCACTGTAAAATTTTTTTGATCTTTCGAGGTTATCAGCTGGTAGTTCAAAATGTACAATAGTTGGCATATTTTCTATTTGGTAAAACGTATTAATTAAGTTTTTTATCATGGTTAACACAGTTGTAATCTACCGTTACTAACTATTAGGTGATTAGATGGATATGAGATGAAAGAAAATAGTCCAATTGAAACCTACCTTACGGAAGATGATCTTCGACATCAAATACGTGGATTATGAAACAACTCAAAATCGGTACAAAACAATGAAGAATCTTAAAACTGATCAAACCAAATTATGTTTATATGTGTTAATTGTCGAATATTTACCAATATACGGTAATTTATTATTCAAAGTGGAACGTCTTGAAGTGCCCCATTTGTCATTTTGTTTATCAGCTCGATTTATCCCTTTATTTGGATACTAACGATGCATATTAATATCACAAAAGTAGACGGGGAAGATTGAATTCATAGCTATTTACTAATCAAAGTATCAATATTTTATCCCAAATTACAATATCAGTCCGATTTCTCATCTAGTACATTTTTCAGTAGAAAAATCATAGACTAATTTTCTAGTCGATGTTATTTGAATTCATTAATTTAATATAGTGCAAAGATTAACTGTATGTAGGTGGAATTATGAGAAGTAATTTCATGTTGCTTGTAGGGCTAAGTGCCATATTTGTATTTCTGGGTATCTATGGGACATCATACGTGAATGGTCAAACTTCCCAAAATAGTAGTTCTGCAGAGAATACAACGAGCAATTCAAGTCCGGTATTACAAACTGAAAATCTTGACCCATTTAAAAGCAAAGTGTCGTCTGACAATGTGAATGAAAATAATCCTTCACAAACTGGTACTGACACATCTACAAATACCAATAATGACGACGCTTCCATTGCAAACGATGATTCTGCCAACAACAATAACAACAATGATCATTCTGCCAATACAAACGACGATGACTCATCTTCAGATGACAACAAAGATGACAGCGATAAGGATGGATCAGACGATGACAAATCTTCACCTGATGACATACCATTTCCTTAAATTATAACTGGCTGGCAACATTTTGTTTTTATCAGATTGAATGTATATTTAGACTAAAGACAAATTTCCAGTGTTTGTGTCGATAATTGAAATCAATATATGTAAACTATCCATTTAATATTGCAAGTACCGTGAGTGTCTTTGCCCATTCTTTGTGACTCATCTCAGACCTACCTCTATTATAGTTCAGTGAACATATTGCATTATACTATGATTATCCCAGATACTCAAAATGAAAATAAGCTGGATAAGGATAGCGGAAGCCTTACTTGTGATGTATGTGAATAAGCGTTTGACACTATGCAATCTTTTAAGGCATAGGGCAGCAGAGAACAAGAATGAAGGATTAAAGTACGAAGGCATTTAATAGAGAAATATTTTCATTTTGAATTTAATATTAAATTAATATCCCTATTATAGGATCGAAGAGCAAAAGTGCATCTTTTATCGTATTTAGAAAATGCAATATGGGCCAAATATGTTTAAACCGTTAATTCTTGGTCTCACTATTGTTACTGACTATTAGATTAATAATTCAACTAGTGAGAGGTTAGTTGCAGGTTAGGTATAACTGTAATTTAATTAGAACAGCATACCAGAAAGTCTAAACAATGATATTACAAAATTTATATCAAATTTTCGGAAAAGTTCCAAATTTTATAAGATCCAGTCCGGAACAGAATCTGAATCTATTTGAACAAAGATATTTTCGCTCTAGGAATGAGTGGAGTATTTCTCATCGAAAAGGAAATTAATTTATAGTGTTAAAATAGACTAAGACTGGATGA
>DASQWJ010000098.1:0-4593 GCA_035640315.1 Nitrososphaeraceae archaeon | reverse complement strand
TGAAAAAACTTTGGACAAGTAATGCAAAGGAAATTGTGAAATCTACAATGTCAACCGCCAGTATTTTTCGTGACAAAATCATAAGCAGAGACTTCTATGAACGTTCAATTAAAAGGATTCAAGAAACAGATGATATAAGATACATTAGTAAAATGTTACAATTGTTAAGTCTCGAGATATGGTACAAAATGTTCATTACGTTTGAATCAAGTCCAAAATCCTCCTTGTAAAATTTTACCCTCGAATTTTAATATGTGCGTTCTTTACTTTTAAATATGATAATCTATTTGAGACAATTTGCAAGATACAAAAGAAATTAAATTAGCTTGTATGCATCCAAAATCTTTCTTTCATGTTTTTCCCAGACTAGATTTGTTCTGGCAAAATTGAATGCTTTCATTCTTTTTTCGTATAATTCGTCAATATTAGTTCTAAAATACTCTAATTTTGAAGCCAGGTCATGATAGTCATCAAATGGCAAACAATTCTCGCCCATAGTGCTAATAATAGATTCCATGTCAGAGGTTATCATCACAAACAATCCTGCATGAGCATATTCATATGCCTTGTTTGGGTTCAAAAACGGATGAGACCAATGCTTCTTCCATGGTACCAATCCTATTGAATGTTGAATCATTTCAGAAAACATTTTGTCTCTTGGAAGAAAACCAGTTGCCTTATATTTTTCAGCACTCTCTGGCGCTTCCCACCCTATGATAGTTAAATTTCCGATATCGTTTTCCAGAAATAAATCAGTTAATCCAGAAATATCTCGGTTACTAACATTTTTATGTTTACTATCTCCTCCTGCATAAACAGACGATAAATTTTGGTGTTTCTGTGGTGCAGTAAACGCAGCTAGTTCCTCTTTCAGAGGAAAGTTGGGCACGACAACTATCTTTTTTGCCTTTTCGTCGCCTAACTTTTGAAGCTCTTGTGCAATCTGCTCTGAAACAGTTATGGTCGGAACTGAAAGAACCAGTCCCTCCTCCCACTTTGTCCAGTTAGAGATGCTTTGGCGAGAAATAAACGACATCTTTGCCTTTTGTTTGAATTTGGCTAATGCGGACTGCGAATTTTGAGAATCTTGAATTTTGAGGTTCTCTGCATTGACTCTAGAAAGCATTGCAAAATACTCATGGTCGTCAAATACTGTAGGAAGGCCGAGATCAAACGCTATCTTGGCTGAACCAATATTATGAGAATGAACAATATCAGGTCTCATCTGCTTGACTAATTTTTCAATCTGTTTTTTGACACGATGGTAATAGTATGGAAGGCCCACCATTGCACCTGCCGTCCATGTGATTCTATGTACCTGAGAAAATATCGTAGAGTTAGTAGCGACAGTGGTAAGACGTCCGGCAAAAAATACTTCGTGACCTGCTTTTTTTGCGGTTAATGCAGATTTTTCAACTCTCCAGTCAGGAAGTCCATCATCAGATAGGTGAAGAATCCTCATTTAATTATCCCATTTATTGGCAAAGCGCGTACTAAAAGAGTCTGCGTTACTATACAAATTTGAAGTAACTTGTAGTTGCAATTATTAGAATTTTGCCCAAATATCAATAATCGAATATTAAGATGGTAGATTCCTTAAATTCACCTCTAAATATTACATTTTTAAAAGAGATAGGTATTACAGCGATTAAATGGAAAAATTCATCCTGAATGCTGGGGAGATTGCAGTTTTATGAAAATTCTCATAACCGGAGCCGCCGGTTTTCTGGGCAGTCACCTCTCTGAAAAGTATGTTCTGGATAAGCATCTGGTATACGGAGTCGATAACTTGATGAATGGAAACCTTAACAATGTTCGTACTCTATTACACAAAAAGAACTTTAAATTTATTCGCGGCGATATTGCATTAAATGATGTTTATTCCAAACTGCCAAACGATTTTGATGCTATTTTTCATCTAGCAGCCCAAATTCATGTTGATAGATCAATTGTCAATCCTGAAGAGACTTTTGAAATTAATCTAGGAGGAACTCTGAAAATTCTGGAATTTGCCAGGATGAATGATATCGACAAGATATTATTTTCGTCAACAAGTGAGGTGTATGGTTCCGCAGAGTATGCTCCAATGGACGAGTCGCATCCTTTGTCTGCAAAGCATCCATATGGTGTGAGCAAAATTGCTGCTGACAGACTATGTTACACCTATAATGAAACCTATGATCTTGGA
Source organism: Nitrososphaeraceae archaeon (assembly GCA_035640315.1). Lineage (GTDB taxonomy): Archaea > Thermoproteota > Nitrososphaeria > Nitrososphaerales > Nitrososphaeraceae > TA-21. The sequence continues at coordinate 2,405 of DASQWJ010000098.1, read as the reverse complement.
GTGGACATTATTCGATGTTTCAACTTTTTTGGCCCAAGGCAGAAGGATACTGGTTATGGTGGCGTGATTGCTATTTTCATAAATAGAGTATTGCAAAACAAGCCCCCTATTATTTACGGTAATGGCAAGCAGTCAAGAGATTATATGTTTGTTAAGGATGCAGTAGATGCTTATGATATCGTACTCAGATCAAAAGGTAACCCTGGTAAGAACGGTATTAACTTTGGTAGCGGCCAAGAAATATCTATAAATAAAATTGCAGATATGATAATCAAACACGGTGCAAACGACCAAAACATGCGACCAATTCATGTTGAACCCAGACCTGTCGAAGTGCAAAGACTAATTGCCGACATTTCAAAAGCAAAAAAACTGTTAAAATTCAAACCAAAGATAGAATTTGAGAGAGGTATTTCTTTACTAATCGATTGGTACAGAAATTACAAATCAGAGTTATGGTTGTATTAAATATCATTTCCAAATGACAATTAATAAAATACTTGTCACTGGAAGTGAAGGATTTGTTGGCAAACAAAAACCTATTGATGTAACTAATATCAACCAGTTATTAAGAATTGAGAATGTGGATGCAATAGTACATCTTGCAGCTAAAACTTCGATATCAGATTCATTTAAGGCACCTTCTGAGACATATTTCACAAATTTAGTGGGAACGCTCAATACTCTTGAATTTGCAAGAATCAGAAAAATAGAAAAATTCATGTACATAAGCACATATGTCTACGGCCAACCTGCTTATCTCCCGGTAGACGAAAGACACCCCCTAAATCCCTATTCCCCATATAACAATAGTAAATTGTTGGCAGAAAAAATTTGTCAGAATTATTCATATTCTTTTGGAATAGATACAGTAACTTTGCGGCCATTTTACATTTATGGTCCTAATTGTAGAAATCGTTCTCTTATCCCCTCTATTATTAAGCAAATTAAGAAAGGTGATGTAGTTAGGCTTTCTGGAAAAAAAGTCAAGAGAGATTTTCTATTTGTTACTGATTTTGTATATTTGATAGAGAAGATTTTACAAACCTTCCCTAAAGGATACAATACCTACAATGTTGGTTATGGAAAGAGCTATAGTTTGAGTCAAGTGACACAAATACTTGCAAGACTGTCCGGAAAGAAAATAGAAATTGAATTTTCCAAGACTACCAAACCCGATGTGTCGGAAATGGTCGCCGATATCAGAAAGGTTTCAGGGGAATTTAACTGGAAGCCCACCATAGATATCAAAGAAGGATTGCGGTTAATTCTCCAAGGATCAAGCATTTGATTTGTGTTTGCAATGAGCGGTTCATTGAGACATTTATTCGCCCAGATCGGACTTTTCATGTAATAGATTATTAGACTAAATTATATCAAAATAGACAATGCGTATTTTACACATACTTGATGCTGCAGGCGTCGCTTGCATTTATTCAAAGTATCAACGAATGCAGGGACATGACGCTAGCGTTATTTGGAACAAGGATGTTGCAGATAAGTATGGAATTTATGATTTCTATAAGGATTATCTAATCAGCTTACCATATGAAAAATTTACCCAAACATGCCTCATTGAAGGGGAGACTGCCGATGTAATTCATGTGCATGGCTACATAGACATATTATTTGAGCTTCGCAAGAAATTCAACAGAGGTAAAAAAATAATATTGCATTATCATGGAACTGATATCCGCGGATTAAAAAAACAAGTGCTTCCTCATCGATCCCTACTCTCAGATACGGCGATAAAGATCAAGATGTTATACCGGAAAAAAATTGGTCATGCAAGAGCTCAGAAATTAGCAGACGCAGTATGTGTATCCACACCGGATTTGTTACCATTGGTTAGCAATGGCATCCACATTCCAATTCCCATAGATACCAAACACTTTAGTCCAAAGAGTAATCCAAACGAAAAGTTAAAGGAGGCATTTACAATAAATTCAGAGGTAACAAATATTCAACGTGCGCTTGACCTTTGTAAAAAGAATCAGATTAATCTTAACATAGAGGTAGTTGACAGGACCAAGAATCCAATAACGTATGCGGACATCCCTGATTTTATAAGAGGATATAACACATACGTAGACATTAGATATGTCAATGATATTGTTTTGGAGAATTTGAGTAGCACTGCGTTGCAATCTCTGGCATGTGGACTAAGTGTCCTCGATTATAAACTAGAATTTCGTAACGGTCTGCCAAAAGAACATGATGCAGTAAACGTAGCTTCTCAGCTGTCCAAGATTTACAGTGACTTGGGTCTCATTTAGTTCCTCAAATTGGGAAGAATAAATATACAGTTTTGATTAATAAGCGAAAACTCCGTATAATCCCTTCCCGTCCAGCTACATATTATCTTAATTGCAGAGAAGTCACTCACTCTTTGTTACTTCTGTTTC
>DASQWJ010000097.1:0-2574 GCA_035640315.1 Nitrososphaeraceae archaeon | reverse complement strand
AAGAATTTTTGACAGCAAGTTAATCAGTCAGATATTACCATTAATTCCTGAAATTAATGATAAATTGAATAATGGAATTAAAGTATTAGACGTAGGATGTGGAAGAGGCCATGCCATTAATCTAATGGGAAAGGCATTTCCAAAATCCAAATTTACTGGTTGTGATATTTCTCGTGAAGGAATCTTATCAGCAAAAGAAGAAGCCAAGAATCTCGGACTAACAAATGTTCAATTTGAAATCAAGGATGCGTTACTGGTTGAGGAATTAGGCAAGTTCGATCTCATTACTGCGTTTGATACAATTCATGATCAGACTCAACCCACAAGGGTCCTAAAGGCTGTAAATGCATCTCTGAACAATGATGGATTTTTCTTGATGCAGGATATAGCTGCTTCGAGCAAGGTAGAGAAAAATATTGATAGTCTGTTGGCACCTGCATTGTATACAATTTCTACAATGCATTGCATGTCTGTTTCCCTTGCTTTTAATGGAGAAGGTCTTGGTACCATGTGGGGTAAAGAACTGGCAGTTAAGAAACTTGATGATGCTGGCTTCAAAGATATCAAAGTAAAGAACATAGAAGGAGATATCATGAATTATTATTATCTGTCAAGAAAATAATTAAATTATAGATCATTTGTGCCCCTTCAAGGATTCTTTTTCAGTTCAGAATTTTTTAATCCACATGACAGACATCTATATGATACTATTTTTTCAGTTTCCTTTTCATAAATCAAATCCTCACCGCAACACGGACACTTCATTATTCTCCGATATTATGAGCTCCGGTGGTTTATGAATCCTTGTCCAAGATGAATTATTGTTCAAATTCTAAATTCTAAATTCTATTATATTTACCTCCTAGAGCTAGTGAATAATGGTACTCAATAGATGTAATGATAGGTGCAGTACTGCTACATCTCATCCTTAACAAAAGTATTGAAGAATTAATTTACAGCCGTTAGTTTAGTATTGATATCTTTAATAAGGCAAGCAATACGCTCCATATGACTACCTATCCAATAGATCTTGTTACACTGACTGCACTTGTAAAATATATTCTTGGAGTGGAAGAGTCTATCTGGAATTTGATTCTTTATTAAATTCTTCTCAGTAATTGTATCTAAAATGCCGTTACAGCATGTACATAAATGAGGTAACTTTTGTGAACTAATAGCGTCAATATCTAAAGACCTGAAAATAGTAACAAGGTTTTCTATCTCTGTTCTATTATCCAAAAGAATTGTACCTATTCCTTTTTTCTTACATCTTCTAAATAAGTCCATATCATTAGTTAAAACTATCCTACCACGATATTTTGATGATTTCAAAATATCCATATCATCAATATTTGGATCGTAAACAGAGTCAAATCCAAATATTCTCAATTTCCTCGCTATTTTGCCAAGCATGGCATCTACGATGAAAGAATATTGATTGGTATTTTCGGTTTGACACATGTTTATTAAACTTAGTTACCTCATACCGATATTTGATAGTATACCCGATGTTCACGATGTTAGTTCAATCCAATCGGACACATATTCAAGCTTTATCAACTCTATAAGTCTGACGTATCTAAAAAATATACGAGTACAAATTGAGGTTATTTATGGAATTTTGTAATGTGGATAAATATGAAGATTTGATAAGACAGGAAAAATGTCTCAGAGTGAAAATTATCTATCGTGGTACGACTATGCGACGTCGGAGTTTCATGCCTAAATCATCAGACTAGAATAGTAACAAAATTCTGAATTATCATACGTTACATTTTTCCCTGAAATGTTAAGTACTATAACTTCTAGAATAACGTTATGTTGAGAGTCAGAAGAAACGAAAAAGTGGTTACCTTAGGAATGTTTGCTTTGGGATTAGCCGCTATGTCCGGGATATTAATTGCACCGGTAGCCTTCGCGCAAGAGGCTGCGTTTACACCAGCCGCACAATTATCCCATACTAAATCAATAGTACCACAGGTCACGAAGCCAGTATATGTTATTATGGACTCTAACGATTACATCAATGGCGGTATCACACATAGTAGTACTAGGAACTCAGATGATGTGATTGTCAATCAAGATGGAACTTATCTGATCGTAGCAGCAGGTCAGGTCGGTAAGACCTCAGGAAATACAACTTGTAATGTTGATTTGTGGCTTAGTCAAAACGGTGAATTTGTAGCAAATAGTAACACTCGTGCTTCAGTCAATACAGTTAATGATACCATTGTCCTTGTGTCACAAGCAATTATGCCATTGAAAGCAAATGATACCATAAACACAGTAATGTCAGTATCCGCTATTGGTCAAGGTTGCGGTCTCATTAATACTGCAATGCCTGGTGAGCCCAATATACCTGCTATCATATTCACCATTGTAAGGATAGGTAATTGATAGATCGTTCAGATTAGGAAATCTATAGAGGGGTATTTCTGTAATGAAATGCGCTAATAGGCCTCGTGTTTCTTAAGGAGCAAAACATGCAAGAGTACGTTTAAATCCCACTTTTTGACTTCCTTTTTTATAATATTATTAAATTTTGTTCAATTGCTTGAAGTGTTCAAAAATAGA
>DASQWJ010000096.1:0-5064 GCA_035640315.1 Nitrososphaeraceae archaeon | reverse complement strand
TAGTAACAAAATGAAATTACATCCTCAGATAAATGCAGTATACATAGTGCGAGCTAAGTGTTGGACAAATATACATTGGAGATAGAATATTGACAACAATTGGAGAATTGATGACCATGACCAATAAACTTCAGACAAAGTTCTAATTATTGGTCCTATTACTCTACATCTACACAATCAACGTGCGCAAGTCTCTTTAAAGCATAAATAGTTTTAAGCCTCAATTATAGCATGTTAACAACAAAGTTATTTTATGGAATGGGAGAAGTGGAACCTGAACCAGAAGAGCCTGGCGATGTCGAACCTGAGCCTGCACCTGAACCTGAAAAACCAATAGAAGATGAAAGGAGTTGACACTGTTCACTAATTTTAGAACTTAAAACCCTTTGTCTAATAATAACTTCGCTAAGAAGCTATAGTATACCGTGTTCTTTATCCTCTGACTAATTCAAATATTCCATCCATGATACCTCTAACGCCTTTTTTTTGTTATCGAGATTTACTCAGCTTAGCTGATTTGATGAGATAACTATCCCAGATTCATTTTTGCGAATGATCCTACCAATTCAAACCATACCATATCTTGCAAGTAAATACTTTGAACTAGGATTTGATACAAATTGAGGGTTTGCTCATATATTGCATCTCCATACTTACTTTGGCCTGGTCGTCTGACTGAACTATGTCTTTCTAAACCCTGGACAAGGACATTTCGTACATTGATAAAGTGCTTTCGTTTCTATTTTGAGAAAAAATGTTTCTTTTAGTATTACTGCTTATACATTATTCTTCTTTTCTTTAAATTAGCCGCAATCCGTGTATGTCGAAGACAAATCTTTCTAATGTTATTATATCCCATTCTAATTACAAGTTTAACAATTCTAATTACAAGTTTAACAATTCAAATAGCAAGTGGAAAGAATAAGGTAGTAACATTGCGTTTATCTTCATATCAATTCTTACGCTACCTAATTACCTATCAGCTTCAACAGGCCAATAATTCAGTGACCAGTAAATTGACGGCATATCTGCTAATTTTGATCCAACAAGTAAATGTGGTAACGCTATCATATTTCTGAAGGAACCAACTGACATCTTTACCCTGTATGGTTTCGGTGTTCCATCGCTTACAATGTAATACCCCAAGGCCCCTCTGCCTGATTCCACTCTTTTGTAGGATTCTCCTGGAGGACCCTTAGGATTTGGCTGCAACTTGGCTCTCACTTCACCAGATTTGGGCATTTTATCAAGAATTTGGCGAATAACTTGACACGATTCCTTCATATCCAGGATTGGAACCATGGCTCTTGCATATGAATCCCCTGTTTTCATATATTGTACTTTGAAATCTATTTCATTATAAATGTCGTATGGTTCTGCTCGTCTGACATCAAATGGTATCCCAGAAGCTCTAAGTACAGAACCTGTCGTCCCCAAATCAATAGCATCTTGTTTCTTTAGAATCCCAACTCCTTCAGTTCTTTGTCTGAACAGAGGATTATTGTAAAATATATCTTCGTATTCATTCAGACGCTTCTCAAAATATTTGATATTATCAAGCGTTCGCTCTTTGAAACCTTCTGGGATATCGTTCCTCACACCACCAGGAATATTGAATGCGTGGGTCACCCTAGCGCCCGTCATCATGTCTGAAAGATCAATAAAAAGCTCTCTATCTCCCATAGGCCACATAAACATTGTAGAATGACCTAGAAAAATTCCGTAAATACCAAGCCAATACAATGTATATACAATTCGATCTATTTCTGAAGCTAAGGCACGCAAAAACTGACCTCTTTTTGGGACTTGTATTTTGGCGAGTTCTTCTACGGCCAAACTGTATGAATAGATAATGTTGGATGAGTCGTGTATAACTGGTCGCTCCAAGTGGGGGATGTTTTGAATGTAATTTCTGTACTCGCACATTTTTTCTTCACCACGATGTACGTATCCTGGATCTGGGTCGCAAGAAACAATATAATCTCCATCAACCTTTATGGTAAATCTAAAATGACCAGATCCCGGATGTTGAGGACCAACGCTTAGGGTCATAAGTCTGTCCTCTTCTGTTTCCTTTACAATTTGAAGACCCATCTTTATAGTGTCTTCGAAAGTTTCTTTGAAATCAGACATTTCAGTAGCTCCGAAATGGGCTAGGATTCAAACTTGGAGCAATAGAGTAAGACTTAAAATATTCTCTTACTATTTGTTTTATAGCATCTTTAATTTTTTTTAGCATCTAATAATATACTGTCCTAAAAATTATATACAGCTTACTCTCTAAATTCAAAAATTTGAAAGTACATTTAATCTTTAACTGGTAAGTTACATAAATGATACAAAATTACGCGAAAGTTCAATCCATTTTTATTCATAATAGAGTCAATAAAGGAATACTCAGTTGAGTCATTTGATCTTTGATCGCTTTCGGCATATATGACGAATGTATACAATGGATGAAGTAAAACAATAACGAAAATGATGTTGGTCATAAAGATGATAAATTCGATGAGATTCACCTTCCGAAATTAGATATAATAGATAGAATTAACGCAAGGTTTTGAAGAGTAAGTAATTGATTTGTGTCTGTTACACTTAGTTAATTCGGACAGTTAATCTTGATTAGTCAAAATAGAAAATACTGCAAGAGAATATTTTTGCATCTCTTATGGTGAGAGGCCAGAATGGACAGCATTATTTGATGCAGTAATGGAGCCAATTTCTAGCAAGACGTTCATGTGTACAATTATTTATTACGGATTATTATTATGAAAAACAAGAAGTGAAAGTAGGTAGTTGATAGAATGGTATTTCTGGACGTATTTTAGTAAACATACTTTTGTTCAACTACTAATGTATCCAATAAATTCAATCCTTTTTTAGTTTGTTGCACTCTTATGTTACATGAAAGATGATTCTACCCACAAAAAGACCCATAAATCAGATTGGAAGAAGAACGTTGATCGAGTCGGTGACGCCACGAATCAGTCTCCAACAAATAAACCCGTGGACAAGGAATACGCTTCAAAGATGGCGAATTTGCTTCAAGGATTGGACTTTCCAGCCGATAGAGCCAAGATCATATCACACGTCAACGATAAATTATCATCTGATGAGAGTAATGATCTAAGAGAGATACTCCAAAGCAATCTTAAGGAAAAGGAGTACTCTAATGTTTATGAAATAGAAAAAGAAGTTCGTCTCGTTACCAGCAAAAATAAATCAAAGCCAAATCTATGAGATTCTCAAAAAACAAAGTTGACAATGATCATACTTATTGCATCCAAGCTTATCAAAAATGACATCTGGACAACTTATGTCAAATTATTAATAAAGTGAAACGCCTATTGTATACATAACGGTCTTGTTGCATCTTAATAGAATAGTCTAGTTTCATGTTGTGGTAACTTATCGTCCGCGGCTTTGCAAATAACTTTATGTTTTATATTAAAGATTTTGTCAGTTTGCAAGTAGTTTATTATTGCACACGCTCAGATCATGATTTGTGATTATCATTAATTAGTTTTTAAAATTCTAATAGGCATTTCATTAAAACAATATATCAAGTATAATATTATCATTTATGTTACCTTATGAAGAGATATTAACATTGCCATTAACATAAAGAATCTGAATCATATCATTAGAGTATTTGAGATTGTTTCCAAAGCATGGAAAATATTCAGAAAGTAGGATCTGGTCGAGACTTATTAAAACTTATATTATTACTATCCTTAATTTTCTTACGTCATCAACATGGTAGTAATGTTAAAATGTAAAAATTGTGACCCGGAATTTGAGTCAAAAGGAGTGGTATCAGATAATGAGCGAATGCTCAAAACAAAAATTTTACAGACAAGTGAAAGTTGCCCCAGCTGTGCCCAAGACTTTTTTATAATAGTCCAGATTTTTATTGGAAATAATTTAAACTTGATTATTAGGAATGCAAAAAAGATTAGATATCATCAGGAGCACAAAAGATTTGAACAGCTAAAGGTTTTTATTTCTTCCATACGATGTCATTTAAAGCACCCTTTATTAACCATAATAGGTCTGCCTCTTGGGGAATAATTATCGTTTAAAAAAGAAACCTCTATTGAGAATACTTAAGAATCACAGTGTCAAGAGTAAATTTATGAAATTTACTACAAACATAATACTTGGTCTAGTTGCAGGTGTGATTGCTGGAAATTTAGTCATAGCACTAAATTCGCTCAATGCACAGAATTTTACTTCGACGAATAACATGATAATTTCAGCAAATATGACTGACTCGAACATGACCACGTCGGATACCTCTAGCAGTTCGGCGAGAATGTTTCTGCAAGCAGGAATTAAAGCATTAGAGAGTGGCGATACTGAGGCAGCTATGACTAATCTGGATGCAGCAAAACAAGCCATGGTTCCAGGACCAGCAATGAGTCATTTTGAACAAGGAATCAACGCACTGCAAAATGGTAATTTGAATGGAGCAATTATGCATCTAACGGCTGCGGATAAAGCTCTATTAAAACCTTAATGTTTGAAAAATCAAAACTCATACAGTTGTGCCAACTACAAGCCTTTGCAGGCCGTGCACCAAGTCCCATTTTGAAATAAATCTACATTCACTGTCAAACTTTTGCATCATGTCGTTACCACTATCCATAAAATATATGGACATTGAGTATCGATTATGATATCGGTTGGATTCATAAATTCGCCTTCAATGTTTCTACTGTTCCTAAGATAAAAACATATTACTAACATCTTTTCCATCTGATAATACTAACTAAATTTTGACATCCTTATGTAAATCTATTCTACCATGCTTAAATGCTTCTTTTATTATTGTGAATTCTATTTGTTCTGCCATTTTGGCCAATTTCCCTATGTCTTCACGATACTCCTCAAAGGACGTATGGTCCTTGCGCCCAAGAAATAATTCATGAATTTGGTAACCTGACATTGCAGCTTCGATTAAAAACCATACGTCAACTCCCCATCCGTCAGGAGGATTTTTCTCCAATAGGCTTTTCCAGACTTCCGTTCTTGCACAAACCTCACCGCTCAATGGTTGTTCAA
>DASQWJ010000095.1:0-2536 GCA_035640315.1 Nitrososphaeraceae archaeon | reverse complement strand
TATAGCGTAACGTTATTGAAAAATTTTTGGATATTGTTTATTCTAGCTGATTCTCAAGTATTAAAAACCAAAGTAGTATGTACTTTCGCTATCCTTATTTGGACGATTGAATAGATCAGAACCTAATAGGTTGTTAATGCAACCAAGATGCGCCGCATTTTTTCTTTTGAAGGGAACTCAAATATTGCGTAGGTGGATCTTGCCCTAATGAAGAAATCAATTAGTTGATTTTCTGTCAAAAACGTTTTTTGACCAAGATTGCTAATTACATTCTCAAACCAATCAATTCTGTTTTGTTTTTCTACAGAATACAGATAGTATCGGTCAGGTATTCCCAATAATTTGTCAGTAATTTCGGGCGGGAATGCCTTATTATAGTTAGTAAATCCCTGCGTGACCTCTTTAGAAACCAAATGGTTTCCTATCCATGTATTTGACTTTAAATGATCTGCCATTACTCTCGCGACCCAAAGGTCACGGTTTTCAGTACTAAGCGGGATTTGAATAACGTGGTAATCCCTTTTATCTGGAGATTCATTACATTGATGTCTACTTCTCATGGTCATATCGTATCCTATGTCAAAAATTGCCTTCAGCCCAAAGGTCTTGCACTTTTCGCAGAGATATCCACTTAAGCCTTGTACAGACCTTTTTGAAACAAGCATATTATGTGACATCAGGCTAGAAAAGTAATTTTGGAATGAGGCAAGTTGTTGCTGCAGCGAGTTCACTTGCCAGCGTAAATTACCAATGTGGTCAAAGGTTTGTTTGGAGTTTACTATCGTATTTTGGAATTTAGCAAGCTCTTGGGGGTATTCCCAAATTTCATCCCATCTGAGTGGACTCTGTCCTGAATTGTCTTCCTTATTTCCTAATTTTTTTTGATAATTTTTGTAATTCGGATTTCTATAATTATCTTGAGAAAGTACTATTTGATGGTGAACAAGGCGATAGTGCCTCTTTAAATTCGCTCTCCGCGAAGAATTGTATCCGCATACCTCGCATTCATATTTTAATCCCACAGTTTTCAAATTCAATTCCTTCCGCTTCGGGTAATAACCCTGCTCATGAGTCTCATGAGCAACTCACTCATATAAACTGAGTAATTAGGTCGGAAAACCAAGAGTACAATTCATCAATCCTGAAAAATTGTAGTCTTAGTTCATGTTTTTAATCAATTTCAAGTTTGCGGAGATTTTATTCTGACAGATTAAATTTTCCTGGTGTGTGATTTTAAAATATTTACAATATGTTGCACTTCTTGAGTGCTTCGCGCTAATCTAGATATTTTAATGGCGTCCCATGCTTCAATAAAATTTCGATAGATTGTCTCTATAATTAAGATTGCATAGGCTTTTTATACTAGAATTTGAGCCAAGCCATCAGTAGTAATTGAGATTGCTTCTTTGTTTATAATGACCTTTATTCCTTTTTCGTTTCTTGCGGCACCGATCCAAAGAATTCGTAAAAGGTCACACAGACCGAGACAATCACGGGAATAGACGCTATTTGTCACCTTCTAAGATTTTCTCCAAAAAAAACACAGTTAGAATATAATATTATCAATGAAAAGCCAAGTAATTTATTGTAGCGAATTATCATATTTTTTGTTGATTGATATTCGCAATATGCTTACCTTGCGGTACGATCCTACAATGGAAGTAAAGTCATCGGTCGCCAAACATTCCTCCGATCAAATTAAAGTAAACAGAACATCGGGTTATCCATCCTCAAAGGAGATAGAGAACGAACTTAGAGTCATAGTAGAAGATGTTATTTCCACGAATAATGCAAAGACAATTTCCCTGGCGTTAAGCACCGGTGTTGATTCCAATTTAATGCTGTCCTTATTAAGGGATCAAAATCCGGGTCTGAATATCAAGTGTATTTCTGTAAGTTTTGGAGAAGAAGAAAGTGAAGCAACTTTTGCCAAAAAAATTGCCGAGTCAAAAGACACTGATTTTTATAACGTAACGGTGGATAATCCTCTTAAAGATTTACCATTTTTAATTAACATAGTTAAGGAACCAAGATGGAATTTATATCAATACTACTTTATGGAAAAGTCCAAAAAATTCTCTAATATCCTATTTACAGGAGATGGCGGAGACGAACTATTTGGTGGTTATACTTTTAGATATAACAAATTTCTAAGATTATTGAATAAAGACGATGATTGGAAACTACGCACAGCTCATTATTTGGAATGCCATGAGAGGGATTGGGTTCCAGATCAAGAAAAAATTTTTGGAGAAAATATTAGGTTTGATTGGTCTTCAATATATTCACTATTAAAGCCATATTTTGATAATGACTTGGATCCACTAGACCAAGTTTTCTTGGCTGACTACAATGGCAAACTAATTTATGATTTTGTCCCGACCAATGACAAATTTTTTAATTATCTGGGAATAACTGGCGTCTCGCCTCTCTTGGATAAAGAAATTATTGACATGTCATTGAAAATTCCACCATCAATAAAATTTAACAAGGAAAGTAACATGGGCAAATTACCCTTGAGAGAGATTTTATCAAG
>DASQWJ010000094.1:0-4721 GCA_035640315.1 Nitrososphaeraceae archaeon | reverse complement strand
GAGGATGCCGGTTTGAAGCCGATTCTTATTATTATTGGCATTCCGTTTGATAGACCACCTAAAATACCACCAGAATTGTTTGTCTTAGTTGTTATCTTATGATCCTCCGATATTTCATATTCGTCGTTATTTTCCGAACCTTTGAGTTTCGCTCCTGTAAAACCTGATCCAAACTCTATGGCTTTTACCGAGGGAATACTGAATAGCGCTTTACTGAGGTCGGATTCGAGCGAAGAAAATATCGGTTCTCCTAATCCAGCTGGTAGTCCTACAGATATAGATTCTACAATACCGCCAAGTGAATCGCCATCTTTCTTTGCATCTACTATAGCAGATTTCATCTTTTCTGCAATTTGGGGATCAGGACAACGGACATCATTTGAATATCTGTTTTGCTTTGATTGTTGAAAGGATGATGATGTGTAGCTGATTTTACCTATCTGAATGGTATAGGCAATTGTTTCTATCCTCAAGGTATATCTCAAAAGCTTTTGTGCTATTGCGCCTCCCATAACCATTGTTGCCGTTAATCTGCCAGAAAACCTCCCGCTTCCTCTATAATCAGCAAAGCCTCCGTATTTTATGAAAGATGGATAATCTGCATGACCTGGTCTTGGACTGTTCTTTATCACATCATAAGGTCTAGAATCTGAATCACTATTCCATATTATTGCACATATCGGAGCTGAAGTTGTATGCCCATTAAAGATTCCTGACAATATTTCAACTCTGTCTTCTTCCTTTCTTTGAGTTGTAATTAATGATTGTCCTGGTTTTCGCTTGTCTAATTCAATCTGCAGATCTGACTCTGATAGTGGAAGTCCAGCAGGACAGCCATCCAATACCATTCCAATACATTTTCCATGGCTTTCACCGAAACTAGTTAGTGTTAGTTTCTCTCCCAAGATATTGCCAGTCATTTTATGGATAATGGTACCCCTTGTATGTCATATATATTGCCTTTATCTTAATTTATAATATTACCAAAACTTTATGAATCGGGCGTAATACAATCATGACTGACTGAATTTTGCACCAATCTTTTTCATGTCTTGAACAAACGAGGGGTAAGAAACATCAACTGATTCCAAACCATCCACAATAGATTTTTCTGTCATCATAGACGCTATTACGAAACTCATAAAAAGTCTATGATCATTGTGTGAATCAAGGTGTGCATTCTTTAGTTTTTTTGGTGAAACAATAGTAATTTCGTCAGGATGTATTTTTGTTTTAACTCCGAATTTTCTAAACTCAGATGCAATTATTCTTAATCTATCCGTTTCTTTGTAACGTGTATGAGAAACCCCATATATCCTGACAGGATTTCTTGATTTCAATGATAAGATAGCAACAACAGGAAGTAAATCTGGCGTGTCAGATAGATCAAATTCACCACCATCCAGGTCCCCAGTTCCCACGGTTTTCACAGTTCCCCTATTCTTGTTTATACTAATCCCAGCACCAATTTTCTTCAGGATTTCAATAATCTTTGAATCGCCTTGTGGTAACGAAAAATCTAAATTAGTAACGGTAACTTCACCACCTACAAGTGTACCTGCAGATAGCAACAATGCCGCAGTAGAAAAATCGCCTGGTATGGTAAAAGTAGTTGGACTGTATTTATTATGAACGATAATGTAATTTCTATGGTTCTTGGAGTTTTCTACTTTTGCTCCAAATTTGGCCATAACATTAAGCGTGGATTCAATATAGGATCTTGAAACCTGCTTTCCAGTAACCTTTAAAGATATTCCCGATTTTGTACACACTCCCGCGATTAGAATACCTGAAATGAACTGGCTTGAGATAGAACCATCAATAGAAATATGACTTTCGCTGATTCCTCCTCCCTGCACAATAATTGGGGCCTTATCGTTCCCTTTAGCAGAAAAGCTATTAACACCGAGTTGCTTCAAAGCCGATAATAATGGTCCCATTGGCCTTTTTCTAATGCTATCATCTCCTGTAATTATTACATAACCATTTTTCAGTAATGCAGAGATTGCAGTAACAAAACGCATCGTTGTTCCAGAGTTCTCTACATTAATAACATCATCAGGTACTTTCAAGGAAGCACTTCCAGAAACAATTAAACCCTTGTCAGATTGTTTTATTTCTACACCAAACGCTCTACACGCATTAATTGTCGCAATTGTATCTCGTGACATAAGGGGATTAATTATTTGTGAGCTTCCATTCGCTAAAGAAGAAATGAAGATGACCCGATGGGTATAGCTTTTACTAGGGGGACATATTACGTTACCATTTAAAGATGACCTTGTTACAATTATTTTACTCAATTTCTCTCACTGTAAATGCCTTTTGATTATTTGTCTTCGAAACAATGACCCTTCCATCCAAATTAGACAAAACTGACTTTATTTTTTGTATCTCACTTTCACGTGCTATAGCCGCTATTGCAGGACCGTTACCAGATATGCTTGCTGCTAGTGCTCCATTTTCTAGACATAATCTAGTAAGGGTGTAACTGTTTGAAAGTAAGGAGGAAGTCAAAACTCCGTTTAAAGTCATTGCTTTCCAATACTGTCCTGAGTGGGCCAGTTGAAAGGCTTCAAGATAAATATCAGAGAGTAATTTAAGTCTAGAAATATCTCCTCTTTTTCTATTATTTGGCAAAAATATTACAGCGCTAACGTCCGCAGACGAAGGCTCTCTTTTCAATAATTTCCTCTTATAGTTCTCAGTGGTAACAAATCCACCATAATAACATGCAGTCGAATCATCAAATGCCCCCGTTATTGTTGTCTTTGCATATATCGATGCATCTATTGCGCTATTTAGTACAAATTCATCATTAATATCCTCGTTTACTAATGAATTACATGCCAACGCAATAGCATTTGATACTGCACTTGAACTTTTCAATCCCATGCCAGATGGTATTTCCGAGTTTATATTAATCAATAATAGGTTGTTGTTAAGGTATTTTGGGGGTAACATGTCATGGATTATTTTCTTTATCATAGAACTTCCTCGGCCCTTTTGAAATACTATTCCTGAACCTTTCTTTGACACAATATCCACTTTGACCTCAAGAGAAATACCCATTGCAGAACCAAAACCTGTGGCAACAGCGTTCACTATAGAAATCGCCCCATGAACTACCGATTTTACCTTTATAGTCACGTAGGTTCACCAAACATTCCAAATAAAACCTTCTTCATAGATTCAATTGGTGGATCTATTCTGAACCATATCTTAAATGAAGCAATCGCCTGTTCTAGTAACATTTCATAACCATAGATTACTTGAGCGCCCGCTGTTTTAGCATTTTCTAGCAATTTAGTTTCTATCGGTCTGTACACTATATCATATACTACTGATTCCTTACTTATACTGGAAGTTTTTATCAAACTTTCTTCATTTTTCATGCCAAGTGGAGTGGTATTTATGATAAGATTAGATCTAGATGCAGTTTTCTGTATGTCCTCTTTGGAAATTATGTTTGTTTCTATTCCTAATTTGTCAATGATACTTGCTAAATTTTTGGAGCGATCAATATCCCTATTGAAAATATTGATCTTGGAAACCCCTTTTTCTTGATAGAGTGCAATTGCCACTGCTCTTGCAGCTCCTCCAGCTCCCAAAATAAGCACTTCATAGCCATTAAGATCAATCTTTCGGTGATGCAATGGTTCAATGAAACCTACAACATCGGTATTATAGGCAGAAAACTTTCCACCTTCATTATTTACCGTATTTGCAGCTCCTACCAACTCAACAATCATGTCATGCCTATCAACATAATTTAGGACTGTAACTTTGTGCGGCATAGTTACATTGAACCCACCAATATTTATTGCGCGCAAAGAATCCATTGAATTTTTCAATTGCCCTTCTTGAACCCTGAATGCAATATAACTGCAGTTTAACCCTAGTGTAGTAAAGGCAGCGTTATGAATTGCCGGTGATAACGAGTGGTCGATAGGATCCCCAATAATGCAATAAGTCTTAAAGTGGGTATTCATTTACTTTTCAGTTTATTTGCAATTGCATTGTATATTTTTTTCATTAAAACAATGTCCAATTGGCCTGGGGCCAATGGCTTACCCAATGAAGCATAAGTAAACGGTGAGTCTCCATATAGATTGCATAATATTCTTGACAATATCCCAGGTTCTCCCATGGCAAATGCAATCAATCTTGTATAATCATTGTTGTCATAGAGTGAAAGCAATTTGAAATTATCCTCGATAGATCTTGCTGTGGTAACCATCTTTACATAATTGCTGTAGTTTCTCATTTCTTCAAATTTTTCTAAAAGTGCAGAAGGACTTGATGTTTTTTTAAAATCATGCGATGATACAAGTATTGGGTAACTATTTTCAGATAGAAATTTTCTAATCCCTTTTTCTTTTTTTAGAGTAGAGATCTCTATATCAAGTAACATTGGCCTAGTCATAGCCATTTTCTCTAATAATGAAATACGTTCTCTATTACTTCCCTCAAAAAATCCTCCTTCGTCTTTAGATCTTAGGGTAAAGATTGCTTTATTTTTTATCTTACTAGCCACGTCTAGGGCACGGTCTATCTCTCTGTATATGATATGATCAAATCTAATTTCCACAAAATCTGCCTCTCTATGAAAGGCATTAGTGATTAATTCAGGTAGCTTGTCCGCCGAATCTGTTGCAAGAGAGACGCAAACTTTGAATTTATTTGGAAACAATATGATCAGTTTTTTAAAAGTTTAGGAG
>DASQWJ010000093.1:0-3362 GCA_035640315.1 Nitrososphaeraceae archaeon | reverse complement strand
TCAGTCCTGATTCTCGCTGCAAAGGATACGATTGATCAGCGCTATCTCGAAGTAAGTAGAAAAAAAATACAAAAGATGAAATCAATTCTTTCATCAATTGATACACAACTCGAATTCACAAAAGTTGATAGGATTTCTCCCCAAAAAGATCCAATGACCAAAGAAGAGATCGCATACCTTGATTCATGTTTAGACAAATATGGACAAAGAATTGAACAAGGTACGGGCAAAGCAAGCATAGCCAAAATTCCCATTCGCAAATCTTCTAACTCTACTCATGATTCAGAGATGAAGGGACTTAAAAACAGCATACAAAGTACAGCAAGAAAAATATATTCTATTGTATCTATGCATGGAAACAGTGGATTAGATATTCAACTTTTACAAAAAACATTACAACAAGATGATGTGCTTATAAAAGCAGCACTGAAATTGCTTGAAAAGTTTGAACGAATAAAAATCGCTCGAGGTAAAGTATTTGCTTCAGAAAATTTAGTAAAGATTCAAGGACAGGTCTTTAATATTGAAGTAGAAAAAGTGGTAACGGGAAAAGCAATAGTATTAGTCAATAATAAATGGCGAGCTATACTCAATCACTATGATTATCGAGGCCCTAGAGAATTGATTAAGAAAGGTAGAGAATTCAGGGCTACTGGCGAACTTTATCGAGATAACGATAATCTAAGTATTCGCGTCAAACAAATTTTATAGTTAAAGAGATATTAAAGAACAGAATTTTATCAAGTTAAAATTACCAATAGTGCGGAATTAAGGTATCAATTCTGGTTTATGTTGATTAATAATTCGAGACAGACCATTCATGTAATTCTTTGCAAAAGTAGTTATTGGTTGCGAGGAATACCAAATGCATCCAAGCACTTGACAATCATGACAAGTTCTGGCAATATCCCATTGAGGAGCACTCCAAATTTCTTCGATACTTTTCTCAAGAAGGTCATATCTGTTTTCTGATTTGTTGAATTTCCAACAAGGAACTAAGACCGTACCATCAGCATTGACAAAGGTGCTCTTCCAAACTCCACATTCATCGAAAACAGTACGTCCATTTTCCAATATCTGTTCAAAGTATTGAGGGGGAATCATAATTTGAGGGGAAGATTTTCTTCTCCCATAATCTAGGATACTTTCGCATACTTTTGTCATGGTCTTACGATCTGGTAATAATGAATATGAGACATCAGCCCTATCCTCTACAAAGGTTAGAGAAACGGCATTTGATCCAAGCTCCTTAGCCCTGTCAAAATAACTCTGATCAATAAATTCTTCCGTGTTATACTTTGTAATTACGCTGTTGAAATAATGTGATATTTTATTCTGATTAAGGAGTTCAATGTTTTCCATAACCCGGTAGTAGGTCTTACTGGAGACACCACGAACCTTGCAATAAGGTTCTTCATGAACTGAATCAATACTGCATGTAATAAACTGGATGTATTTCTTTAATTTCTCTAGATCCACCTTATGCAAAAGAGAACAATTTGTAATCAGAGATGTGGGCATGTTGAGTTCATTGAGATATCTCACAAGATCCATGAAATCCGGTCGGCTGGTTGGTTCTCCACCTTCAATAATTGACCAGACGCAATACTTTGAGACTTTGTCAAAAATGCTTTTCCACTGCTCGGTAGTCAGATCCCTTTCCTTAACAAGTTTCAGTTGGCCGTCTTTGTTGGAATCGCCGAAAGGACACATAGGACAATAAAAATTACAATAGTGCGTCAAACTGAAAACAGCCACTAGTGGACGACGTTTTCCCATGGCTCTATTAACAGACCATTTGCCAAGTAGTTTTAAGGTTCGTATCTTATCTACTTCCAAACAATCTTTCTTGATGTCACAATAGTATTAATCTATTGGGAATACAACCATGTCCTATCAAAAATCATATTTGAAAAAACTATTCCATCTTTGCAAATTTCAGATAAACTGATTGATTCTCTAATGAATCTAATTTTGCGTTCTGTAGTTTGGCTTCAACTAAGACTGTCTTTCTAAATTTAGCACCGCTCAGATCGCAATTTCTCAAGTCCGACCACATAAAGTTTGTACCCGAAAGATTTGCATTTATTAGATTGCTATTTTTTAGATTTCCGTAAAGAAAAATTGCATCTGTCAGATCGGCTTTCTCAAGATTTGAATCCATAATTTCAGATTGGGCAAAATTTGCTCTTTGCAAATTGCAGTTTGATAGATTTGCTCCATTACACTTTATGCCGTTCAGGTACGCTTCTGAAAGATTTTTGCCAGAAAAATCTTTCCCACTAAGATCGATTTTTTCAAAGATATTGGCCATTCTCCATTCATTGAATTGTTTGATTTTTGATTCTTGCAAAAGTCTCAACCAGTCTACTTTTTCGTTCACTTTCAAGACATTATTTTTTTTGTTATATCAATATTCTCCTAATGAAACTTATTATATATGATAATCATATCAAAAATTGACATATGGCAGAAAGTAAGAAACCTAATTCACCACCACGAATAATGATTGTGGACGATGAATCTGATATTCTTTCGGTCATAAAAAGAGGATTGGAGTCAAAAAATGATTTCATGGTTGACACATTTTCAAAAGGTGATGACGCCATTAATAATTTTCAGAATCGTCCTCCAAAATATTATGATCTGGTAATTACAGATATTAGGATGCCAAAAGTAAACGGCTTTGAGCTATATAGAAAAATCAAAGACACTGATCCTAACATGAAGATTGCATTTATCACAGCATTTGAAATAAACAAGGAAGAATTCAGTAAGGTTATTCCATCAGTTAATGTTACTCATTTTATTAGTAAACCAGTTAGTATATCAAAGCTAAGAGAGAAAATTAAATCCATACTTGAGGACAATAGTAAAGAAGCCTAAGTATTAAAACAAGTCTGGTTTGATTCTATTAATATGATTGTATCTTTGTAGTTATGGTTTACTCAGAACCGGCAATAGGTAGAGCCTTACCTGAAGGAAAATTAAAAGCATTTTGTTCTTGTTCTTCTTGAGTTACCTTCTCAAATTCTAACGTTATTTCTATCGGCCCATTGAATTTAGAGCTGATTTCATTTGCCAAGTTTGCTATTTCATTTTTGTCATTGAATTCTTTAGATCCTTGAAGGAAGACTCTGGTTTGCCTAAACAATACCTTGCCTCCGTATTTTTGTTGCAGAAAATCTAGTAATTCTTTAACTTTTTCTTGTGTAATATCATTATAGTAGAAACATATTCCATTAATCAATTCCTTGTCAAAAGGTGTTCCATACCTAAACCAAAAGACCCCAAAATGCTCATACTCTCCTTGGAGACATTTTATTTCCCAGTGATTTGCCTTTTCTTGAGGATATGTTGAA
>DASQWJ010000092.1:0-2109 GCA_035640315.1 Nitrososphaeraceae archaeon | reverse complement strand
CACTCAAGGCAATACAAAAAATAGCAGTTGACATGGCAAACATTCGCATTAGAGAATATCGACTAGGTTCTATTACTGGAGGATCGGACGCAATGGCTGAAGTTACCATAAAAGCAGAAGATCTAGATGGTAACGTTGTTTCCTCTAGGAAATCAGGTGAAGATGTGGTTGTTGCTTCAGTTGAAGCAATGATAGATGCAGTCAATAAACTAATGCTGAGAAAAGTCCTGTACTCAAAAAATTAACACAAGAAAAGTTAATGATCATAAGAATTGACTAGATATAGCATTTCACTAGTTAATGGCGACGGAATCGGCCCCGATCTTGCAAACTCAGGAAAGTTATTACTAGAAAGCATGAGCGAATATTCTGGAGTAAAATTTGATATAGTTGACGTAGAGGCAGGAGATAATGCACTGGTAAAACACAGCAAAGCTCTACCAGATTTTTCATTTGACAGCATAAAGAATTCAGATGTGTGCTTGAAAGCTCCTGTTGGGGAACATGCGGCTGATGTAATACTAGTTCTGAGGCGTTATTTCGACCTTTACGCCAATATAAGACCCGCCAAATCATACCCAAATGTAAAATCTCTCAACCCTTCTGTTGATTTAGTTGTTGTCAGGGAAAATACTGAAGATATCTATCTAGGATGGGAATTTCCTATTAGTGATGAAGCAGTTATAGGACTTAGGCTAACAACTGCAGAAGCATCAAGAAAAATAGCTCAATATGCTTTTGAAGAAGCCCTAAGGAGGGGCAATAAAAAAAGTGTTGTTTGTGTCCACAAGTCAAATGTTATGAGAGTCGGAGATACTCTGTTTTCTAAAATTAGTAAGGAGATTGCGAAGAAATTTCCAGAAGTAGAATTTAGTGAATCATATGTAGATGCATGTGCGATGAATTTGATTAGAAACCCTGAAAAATTTGACGTTATCCTGACTACAAACTTGTTTGGGGACATACTATCAGACGAAGCTGCTCAAGTTGTTGGAGGTCTGGGTTTGGCACCGGCAGGAAATATTGGCAAGAAATTCGCAATTTTTGAACCGGTTCATGGCGCAGCCTTTGATATTGCAAATAAGAACATTGCAAATCCGTCGTCTATGTTCCTGTCAATAAAAATGATGTTAGAATGGTTGGCCAGCTCGAACAAAAATAATGATGCAAACAAACTTGTTGAACTGGGAACTAAGATAGAGAATGCTTTGTTAAGTCTTCTTAATGAGAACCTAAAAACAATAGATATTGGAGGTAACCTGCACACTGAAGAATTTACAAAAAAATTCATATCCAAATTGAATGTGTAGTTTTTCTGTACTTGTGTTTAGAATTCTTTGGATTAATATAGGCGCAATTTAGACTAATCATTCATTAGGTAAAAAAATAAAAAAAATGCTTGTGTTACTATTCTTTATTTCCAGGCGGTGCTTGACAGAATTCTGTTAAAACACCATGCATGGATTTTGGATGAATAAAGGTTATTTTTCTCCCATAGGAACCGGTTCGAATATTTCCTATCATTCTAGTGCCACTCGCAATGGCCCTTTCGACATCATTTTCGATATCATCTGCAGTAATTGCAATATGGTGAATTCCTTCACCGCGATCTGTTAAGAATTTCTTGATAGGACTATCTTCTGCAGTGGGTTCCATTAATTCTATTCTTGTGTCTTCTAGTCTCAGGATTGCTACCTTGACTCTTTCTGTTGGAACATCCTCGATATCAATTTTGTCGATTTTCAGTATTTTTTCATAGTTCTTAAGTGCCTCACTTACACTATTTACAGCAATCGCTACATGGTCAACTCTCAATTTAAATCATCCTCAAAAAGAGAACTTTGGTTCGTATCTTCCAAATACGTCGACAAATACATCACTAATTTCTCCTAGGGTTACATGGCCTTTTACTGCAGAAATAATACAAGGCATGAGATTCTCATAATCCTTCTCTGCAAATTTTTGTAACTTGCTTAACTCAGAATTTACTTTTACTTGATCCCTGTTTTTCTTAAATTCTTTTAGTTTATTCACTTGACGGATCTCTATTTCAGCGTCAATAGTATTTAATTTTGGCTCCACATCGTTCTGATCTTGGAATTTGTTAAC
>DASQWJ010000091.1:0-8795 GCA_035640315.1 Nitrososphaeraceae archaeon | reverse complement strand
TGCATAGAGAAATCTTCAATTTTTTCTGTCTCTTTTTTGTAACACCTGCCACATTTAATATGAAGGTTATTATGTAGAATCAACATATTGTAGATAAAATCTATTTTGCGCTAAAGTATAAATCTGACTGAGTAGAGTCTGAATGGGCTTTAATGTTGGCATAAATAAATAAATAGAAACATAATGCAGGCAATATTTTATAATCACTATCTCTGGATATCTCCTCTTTCAGGATCAATGTACCCCGTACTTTTCATTTTCTGGTAACTTTCAATAATTTTCTTTTTAATATTGATACCGTGTGGAGATATTAAACTCAACTCAGATAGCAATTTCGCATTTTCTCGAATATCGTAATTGAGTTGCGATATCAATTTGACGTCTTGATGCTCACTTGGTTTCTTTGTATGAATGAAGAATTCCCTTAAACGATCCTCTTGGACCTTTTGTAAATCATCCATCAGTTTTTTATGATGTTGGATAAACCCGGTCTTGGTGAACCAAATACTCCATGATTGCTCCGACAAGGTTATTGACAATTTATCACTTACTATCTGCTCGGCCGCGCTAATTTTTTCTTTGAGTATAGTAGTATTTGGTGCTAAATCCTTTCTAAGGTATTCTCTTGCCTCATCTAAGGCATTTTCAATAATTACTAGTTCTTCTTCTGATACTAGGATTTCTCTAGCCAATGATAATTTATGGTAAGGTTAAGTGATATTTTAGGTTTATGCAGTTATATCCAATTGTTACTAATTAGAATCCTAATCAAAATAATGTTTCACAATATTGTAACTATACTCTTTCACCGGTATCAATTATTTGATTTAAAGCCATAATAGTTGTCCATATTTTGAATACAAATGGAAGTTCTGAAATTACTTTTGTCCAGAATAAGGATCTCTTTTGGACTTCAATCTATGAATATTAAGAAACTTGGGAAAGTTTCAAACTGTTACTTGTGAATAGTGTTTCAGGACGTTTGTTATCGTTCAAATATTCTATTTCAAATCCTAAGTTCGTTATTGCAGGAAATTTAATATCCAAGTTTTTATTGCAGATATCCTTAGGTAATGCCAACTGGCTAAAACGAGACGTAAAGCAATCATTCTAAGTATCTTATTGGTTGGACTTGGTCAGATGTATGTTGGTAATTTTACTAGAGGGATGATTATTTTCATATCAGCATTAGCTCTCCTCTTTTTTTCTCATTTAATTTTGCTTACTTTTGAAATTATTCCCTTTCTTGTATTCTACATCTGGCAGATTATTGATGCGGGTAGGGAATACAATAAGAGGAGGTATTATCCAGTACAAGGAAATATAATGTGTATGGACTGTGACTGGTCTAATAATAGTAGTTCAGAATATTGTACTAAATGTGGAAAAAGAGTTCAAAATGCTTGCACTAATTGCAATACTCTCAACATAGTTGGTGTTTTATTTTGCGGTAAATGTGGAAAAAATTTAAGTGCCTAAATAGTATTGGTACATAGAGGATAACTCAGTTACTGACCATTTAGCGATATGATACTGAAACGACTAACGATAATAATTGTTATGGAACGTCAGGCATTTCCCAAGCTTCATATTCTAAATCTAGAGGTGTTCTAGATCCTCATCCCTTGAGTCTTCGGTATCTTCAATCGAAACTTAAGCAGTACATATTCCAATCTACTTCAAATAAAAATAATATAGATTCTATTCGAACCTTGTATGTTTTAGGGTTCTACATGCTATTTAGGTTTTCTGGAATTGTATGTGTAGTCAAAATAATTATTAGACAATAAATATCCACTTAAGACAGACCGGCTACAATACTTGACACGAAATTTCTAGTTATAGATCCATCATTATCAAGAGCAGGGTTAAGGATCGTTATGCTTATACCCACTGCTTTCTTCGACGATAGTAATAACTTTAATAAATCACTTAACTCTGAGAAAGTAATCCCACCTGGTAATCGATAATCCACTGCTGGCATAATTGAATCATCCAAAACATCAGCATCGAGATGAATCCAGAACCCAGTAAGTTCACTTTTGAGTAGAGTATCAATCCCTAGAGTTGCAGCATTTTGAAATCCTATTCTTCTCACATCGCCCAGTTCTATGGCCTTCATCATCGTAGTTATCTTAATATCTTGACATCCATATTTGGCAGATTGTTCTACATCACGATACCCAAATACAACAATATCTTGTTCCAATACGAGTGGTTTAAGATGGTCAAGATCGCTAAGAATGTCAGGACCATGACCAGCTACTATTGTCAAATCCATATCCGCCACCTCGCCCGTTGGAGATTCTTCAGGCAAGTAAAAATCTGCATGTCCGTCTATAAAAAACAGTCCGTATCGGCCCAGGCGTCTTAGAGCTAAAACATTCCCAATTAGGATACTGCAATCACCTCCAAGAACTATCGGAAATTTATTGTTGTGAAGTAAAAGTTCTGTGGCATCTGCTAGACTTATAGAATAATCTTTGATAGCTTTGGGATTCAGTAATTTAGTTATTCTATCTCGCCTATTGTCGTATGCCGCTAAGGGAGTAACTACTCCACAATATTCTGCGTTTAATCTTTCCTGCAGACCTGCTTGCCTTAATCTTTTTGGTAAAAGCTCGACTCCAGTCGGACGTAGTCCCAATATTGAAGGCGCATCAATGATTGCATATTTTCGTTTCAATGTCAATTGTATTTATCAGTTTCATATTATTTACTTTTTAATTATGTACTTGACTAATGAGAAATCGTTACCTTTGAATAGAGTATTTGGACGTGGGTATCCATGACGCTATCAGTTCAAAATTAGGATTCTGATCATTTGACTTATTTGCGATAATCACTTACATAACTGTCGCATCAAATGGACGTTAAGATGTCAGGCTTTCCTTGTCTCATAGTGAAGTAATACTTCTCCACTGTCAAATGCTATTGATTTAACCAAATTGAATTCTTGAATCTCATTCAAGTCTTTAAATATAGTCATGCCGTTTCCAATTGCAACAGGATTAATGAATAAAAGAAATTCATCAATTAGTCCCAATTTAATTAAGGATGAATCAAATGAAGCACCACCATAAACAACCATGTCTTTGCCTTGTTTGCGCTTTAACTTCATGATTTCGTCTGTAATATCGCCAGTTGCTATGTCAGTGTTTATCCACTTTGATTTCTTCAATGTTTTGGTGAAGACAACTTTTGGGATTTCTATCATTTTTTTGCCAAGCGCATACCAAGGGTCGTTAGGTTTGTTTATCACGTCCGACCAGTAAGAAATAAAGCCATCAGCCATTTTTCGTCCCAAGAGAATGGTACCAAATGATTCCGTTAGTTCGTTTATGTATTTGTTAATTTTGTCATCATTCAACCCAACCATCCAGTCCATTTCACCATTAGGGCCTGCAATGCAGCCGTCTATGGACATTTGCACCTGTAGTTTTAATTTCCTTAACCCACTTTTGTTACTTACCATCTATTAAGTTAATGGAGTTCAGCTTATTAACTAACCCTCAGTCCAGTGAGTTAAAAAGCCTTTACTGTATTGTTTGCCAACGTGGCTGCGAGAAATCGCACCGCCTTCCAGTTTTGCTTTGAGTTCCGTAAATCCCTACCGTGGAGCTTTTTCTGGTGAATATAATGTCAAAATAGAACCTCATGAAAATGACCAAGGGTCTCCCAGGCATCGGACTTTACTTTCGAATCAATAGGAAGTAACGCATTTCCATTAAAATTTCGAGGTAATGAAGAAGGTACTAAAGTATATATGAAATATGGGGAATACGGAGTTCATTTTAATCCTGTAGATGGATATTTTGCCGACTATAGTACCACTGAGGAGAATCCTTGTTTTGGAGAAATAGAAGATGATGGAAGTGTTTGTTCCAGCTAACCCTAAGGCCTCGTGCAATGTCACAATAGATATTTCAAAGTTAAAAGTAATTGTTACTAAGGTAGGAGGTCCAAAACTCGTTACTAGTTTTAAGTATAATGTCAAATCAATAATGTTAGTGAGTGTGATAACGGTCAAGCTGAGTTAGGAAAAGTTAAGGAGGATCCAAAAAATGAGATGTATCAAGAATAAGGTTTATACTTTGAAACTAGATCTGACAGCGGAATACTATCTCCGCCAACAATCTTTAATTTAACATCCAATTCTGGTTTCTTTATCTCTATTATATTATAGGAGTTTTGAAAGAATCCTCTAAATCTTGATGTACTGGCTGTACCTGCGTAAGCAATCTGAAGGGGACCAAGATTCCATATCCACGGACGATGTTTATGGCCGCATAAAACAAGATCTACATGGGATTCTAAGCATACCCTTAGAGTATCACCTGCGTCCAGGATTAAGATCTTATCAGTTCCAGTATCTGGTATCGCAATCAGGTGGTGATGCATAGCTACAATTATTTTCTTGTGCTGTCCTTTAAAATTCTCAATAGTACTCTGCATCCATGACAGTTGTCTATAGCCAACTTCGCCCTCGTCTCTATCAGGTCTTGCTGTACTGAGTGTTACTATTACGACATCATCCATATCATTGATTTGCTTGCCTGGGAAGAATTTCTTGTACAGCAAATATCCTGTATGTCTGTAATCGTGATTGCCAGGCATCACAATTAGATTCTGGCAATCAAATCGTGCTAATTCCTTTCTTGCTATCTCAAATTGTGGAAGGAGTCCTTCATCCGTCAAGTCGCCCGTTACTACTATGGCATCAGGTTTCATGCTATTTACTTCTTCGACAATCTTATCAAATACAGATTGATTGTAAAGACTACCTATATGAATATCAGAAATTTGAACCAAAACTGGCAAGTGAACAGAATTTAGTTCATATGATATATTAATGCAACTGAGTCAAATATTAAACAAAGGGAAATACTAAACTACAAGATAAAATTAATTCATGAATCTTTTTTACCTTTATCGCTCATTTTAAAAGGCACTTTTTCATTAAATAGTCAATTAGTCGTTCTTTTGGGAGTATTCTTACTCGTCCAGTATCTTCGATTCATTCCCTCCGATCGGTTGCTTATTTTCAATATTTTCTAAATAGTAAACTTGCATCTATAGCTTTCATCATGTAAATTGGTTTATGGATAATAGACATCACCCCAAAGATAGCTGACAATGATGGGATTGGTCGGTTGTTTCTTGTTCATTACAACCTAAAACTCCATCGCTTGTCTAAATCGTGTTCTGTTAAATGATTGCTAGTAAAGTATATGTCTATATGTCCTTTTAAAAGGTAATGTCACAGAAAATTTTGAGTTTCAATAACCCAAAAATAGAAACATAAATCGAAATCTAGTTGATATATAGCTAACAATTATGTATCTTTAAATTAAATGTGCGTGTAAATTAATCATGGCGAAATTAATTGAAATGGACGAAAATGTGACTCTTAAAGATCAGATGAAAAACCAAGAAGCAGGCCCAGTAGTTTTGATAAATAAATTCAATGTTGACTCCGATGAAGTGGAACAGTTTTTAAAAGCTTGGAAACAAGATGCTACCAAGTTTAAAAATAAATCAGGATTTATTTCCGCACAATTACATAAAGGAATTGGAAAGAGCACAGTATTTGTCAATTATGCGGTTTGGGAATCCTTGGAACAATTCAAGAATGCGGTTAACGATGTCATTGGTCCTGATTTTCAATCCCAGCTATCCAAGTATCCTAATAGCCTGGTAGTTTCTCCACATTTATTCAAAAAAGTTGCTGTTCGCGGAATATGCCTTGATTGAGCTAAGTATCATAGTGGCTATTGGGTCGTTATTCAAAAGACAATACAAGTAAAATACTTCTATAGAGCGAGTAGGGAGCCATGCTGTTAACAATTCGAGTCCATAGTCATAAAGTCTGAATTTTTTTGATCTAACTTCACCAAATGTAAAGCGTATAAATCAGCTGGAGACAATCATGTTATGAGAGTTGGAATTTTAGGATCAGGAGAAGTAGGACGGAGACTAGCAGACGGTTTTATTGAACTTGGACACCAAGTTAAAATAGGTTCACGTGATCCGAATCAGAGTAAGATTAGTGAATGGATAAATAAACACGATAAAGAAAAAGCATCATCTGGAACATTTGCAGATACGGCAACTTTTGGCGAACTAGTTGTGTTAGCAACTTTATGGGAGGGAACCGCTCACGCAATACAACTGGCAAACTCTAAAAATCTTGCTGAAAAAATTGTTATTGATGTAACGAACCCATTGGACTTTTCTAAAGGTATGCCACCAAGCCTGGCTGTAGGTCACACGGATTCTGCTGGCGAAATTATTCAAAGAATGTTGCCCGATTCAAAAGTTGTAAAGGCTTTCAATATTGTTGGAAACCCCCACATGATACATCCAGATTTTCCTGGGGGAAAGCCTAGTATGTTCATTTGTGGAAACGATGAGCGAGCTAAAAAGTTTGTAACAGAAGATATACTTTCTAAATTCGGCTGGGAAACCATCGACATCGGAATGATAGAAGGTTCCAGACTACTAGAACCACTTGCACTTTTATGGATACTACAGTACTTTAGAACTGGTAGCGGAAATCATGCGTTTAAGTTGTTACGTAAATAAAGTTGAAACGATGAGACAATTTCATGGAGGTATCAAGTTTGTAGGGAGACCTAGTATCTGACATGTTCTGACCATATCAAAAACGATTGGAAATGGATGTTCCAGAGCCATTCGAAGTTATTTTTCCCAAATAACGGCATTTTTGTAATTGCATGTAACGGCGGGATTGAGTAGACCAAACGTTACTGATAATCATTAAAAACCATATTGGCCATACTGCAAATGATGGAAATCTCGATTAACTTCTTGATCCTAATTGCAGTACTAATCGCATTTTCCGTTGCTTTATTGGAGGTTTTATCACGTTGTCATGAGTCCAAGCGAGATTTATTGAATTCTAACAAACAATTAGAGAACAAGAATGAACTGAAATTAAGATTCGTTTAATATAGTAGTCCAGCCAAATTGCTATTTATAGAATGATTTTAACAAAAATTTCCATTTTGGTGTTAGTTTTCATCGTTTTAATAGTTCCTTGCATGATAAATGGGACTAATGCACAGGACACTTTTAGAGATCGTAACTTTCTTCAGACTCAAAGCAATCCGACTATTGCTGATCCCAATTTAAGGGTTGAACAAGTAGTTGGCGGTCTTGAGCTGCCTACAACAATGGCTTTTTTGGGACCAGACGACTTTGTTGTTCTAGAAAAAGAAAAAGGAACGGTATTACGCGTGACTAATGGTCTTGTATCAAATATGCCCTTACTAGATGTATCCGTGGCCAATTCAGTTGAGAGAGGAATGCTAGGCGTCGCTGTTTCTAAGAACGTTTCCAAAACTTTTGTTTTTCTATATTATACCGAGATAAATGGTAAGGATTCTGATGACCGAAGAGGATTGCAACCCGAGGCAAATCGGGTTTACAGATACGAACTTGTTGATAACAAACTTGTAAATCCGATGCTTCTTTTAGACTTACCAGCCAACCCAGGATCAAGGCATAATGGAGGCGCGATAGAGATTGGGCCCGATAAGAATCTCTATGTTCCGATAGGTGATGTTGACGCTTCTTTTAAAAAACCAATTCTTAGGACCATGACTCAGAACTTTGGAGATGGAATATTTGCCGATGGACGCAGTGGTATACTTAGAGTAACACAAGATGGCGAACCTGTCGGTGAAGGGATTTTGGGAAAATCGGAGCCTCTAAACCTGTACTATGCTTACGGTATCCGGAACAGTTTCGGATTGGGTTTTGATCCTGTAACTAATAATTTATGGGAAACTGAAAACGGGCCCATCCACAATGACGAAATAAATCTTGTCTATCCTGGTTTTAACAGTGGATGGCATGAAATCTATGGTTTTTCTAATTCTCAGCTAGATTTTGACACTAAGAAATTGGTTACCTTTGAAGGTAAAGGTAAATATGGTGAACCTAAACTGGTTTGGGGTAGAACTGCAGGATTGACATCAGTAATATTTCTAAATTCGGACAAATTGGGTAGTCAATATAGAAACAATATGTTTGTAAGTGATGTGCATAATGGACGTATTTATCATTTCAAACTGAATAGTGACAGAACAGAACTGGCTCTTCCCAGATCACTTGAGTCAAAGACGGTTACAAGTCTATTTGCACCGGATATGAAAGAAATACTATTTGGTCACGGATTTGGGGGAATCACAGATCTTACTGTTGGCCCTGATGGATATCTGTATGTTGTCTCCATTGGTCAAGGAAAAATATTCAGAATATTACCTAATTAAAATTTTAACTATTTTTTCAATTAGACATTTGGATTGGCCCTAAAACGTTGCAGACCTTGTTATAAAAAGTAAAATAAAATGCTAGCGCTGGTAAATTTAGTACAAATAACGATATAAAGATGCTATGATTTTTCCCAGTTTCACTTTTATTGATAACTATTCATACATCTGGTCAGGATGATTTTACTTCATGCTGCATTTGCATATATCTTCCAATATCTGACCATTTATTGGCAGAACTTGCATGATAAAATGAAAATCTGGGTTGTTTTCTACCTGAATCATCTATTTTAAATCACACTTTGCTTTAATTTTTAATACAACTGGTCGGATTAAGTTTTTTGTTCTATCAAACTACCATTCATTGATTCCGACCAGTTGTCGGCAGGATTTATAATATTTACTAAAAGTCAAAATGCATCTATATTTTTTGGAGGGTAAATCGCTTTATGCATAATAGACAAATTAGCTTGAGAATTGATGGGATTGGTTATTTCT
>DASQWJ010000090.1:0-6551 GCA_035640315.1 Nitrososphaeraceae archaeon | reverse complement strand
ATCCTGAGATAAAATATGTTATTGCGCAGGTGAACAATGAGAAATGGATAATTACAAAAGAAGCTGTGAAAAAGCTGGAATTTCTAAATGCCACTGTCACGTCGATTTCAGAAATTAATGGTTCTGATTTGGTAGGCAAGTATGTCTTTGATGAAAAAAGAAAACAACAAGTGCCATTGTTCCCTGCTTCATTTGTTGATCCTAATAACGGAACTGGAATTGTCATGTCAGTTCCGGCGCATGCTCCCTATGACTATCAAGCGCTAGTTGATTTAAGGAAGGATGACACCACCTTAAGAAAATATAACATTACCGTAAATGTTCATCCTGTAAAAATAATCCAAACTGATGCGTTTTCCTCAAACGAATTGTCTGCAGCAGAAACTATTGTTACTAGTTACAATATCACAGATCAGAATGATCCCAAATTGGAGGATGCCACTAACAAGCTCTATTCGGAGGAGTTTCACAATGGCAAACTATTACCCAACATAGATGAAATTGGAAATTTGAGTGTAATAGAAGCTCGAGAAATTATCAAACAGAGAATAGTCAATCAGGGAATAGGGACTACTATGTATGAACTTAAAAATTCAGTAAAATGTAGATGCGGTACCCCTTGTGTTGTCAAGCTACTAACGAATCAGTGGTTCATCAACTATGGAGATGAAAATTGGAAAAAGTTGTCATATGAACTAATTGATAACATGGAAATTCTGCCAGAGGAAATAAGACAGGAATTCACCAATGTCATAGATTGGCTTAAGGAAAGGGCATGCGCGAGAAAAAGCGGACTTGGAACAAAGCTGCCATGGGATAATGAGTGGATCATAGAGAGTTTGGCAGATTCTGTTATTTATATGGCATATTATCCCTTATCAAGGTACATTAGCAATGATCAGGATCAGAAAGATGAAGATAAGATACTTGCAGATAATTTGAATGACAATTTCTTTGACTATGTTCTCTTAGGAAAGAATGATCGAGAGATTGTGGCTACAGAGTCAAAAATATCGGTCCATTTACTTGAAAAAATTAAGAATGAATTTGAATATTTTTATCCGGTAGATTCCAGGCATTCGGGAAGGGATCTGGTTCCCAATCATCTTGCGTTCTTCATTTTCAATCACGCTGCAATATTTCCCAAGGACAAATGGCCTAAGCAAATTGTTGTAAATGGTTCGGTACTAATGGAAGGTAAAAAGATGTCGAAATCCCTCGGAAATATTATTCCATTGCGTCATGCCATAGCTGAGTATGGTGCGGATCCAATCCGTCTCACAATGCTTGCATCGTCTGAGATATTGCAGGATTCTGATTTTTCTTTTGATTTAGTAAAAGGAATTAGAGCCAAATTGTTTGATATATATAGAGACATAAATTCACATTTGGACATTTTCAGAGCTCAGAGTACTGTGGATGAAGATCTGGAAGATGTTTGGATATCAAGCAGATTGCAAAATGTGATTATGGACACTACTTCTGCAATTGAAAAATTTAGAATCAGAGAGGCTTTACATAATATCTTGTATTTGATGGACAATGATCTAGAATGGTATGAAAAAAGAAAGATGGCAAAAAATAAATCAATATTCAATAATTACTTGAAAGAATTCTTTGAAACAAGGATAAAATTGTTAGCACCATTTGCCCCATATTTCTGTGAAGAAGTTTGGGAAACTATGGGTAATGCTTCGTATATCAGTTCAGCTCAATGGCCAGAGATTAATGAATCTAAAATTTCATTGATATCGGAGGATAATGAAAGACTCATCCAAAGTATCATTTTTGATATACAGAAAATAACTAAGGTTACTAAAATGGTTCCGAAGAAGATTTCTATTTATACCGCTTCAAATATTAAATGCACATTATATAGAAAAATACTAGGTAGGATCCTAGGACAAACTACTCCCAATTTTGGACAAATCATGAAGGAATTTGTTAACGACGATCAGGTCAAGGATATTGTTAAACGGAATCCTGATTTGGTAAAGAAAATTATAGATGATATTTTATCTGAATCAGTAGATGTAAGAGAAAGAAGAATGAATATAGATTCGTTAGATGAGAAAATACCATTGGATGATGGAAAATCATTAATAGTGAGCGAAGTAGGAATTAATGAACTGGAAGTAAATATTTTCTCAGAAGATGACAATGACAAGTATGATCCAAAACAAAAGTCAAAATTTGCAAGACCGTACAAACCAGCTATATACATTGAATAATAAACTCCAAAAAATTAAAGATGTCAGCTAATTATACGCTTGTATGTTCCAAGCAAGATCTCGCCAGTAGTACTATATCAAACTGTTTAATCGAAAACTATGGGTTCTATGAAAAGTCGGAGGAAAAGACTTCATTTTCCTCAACTAATTATCCAGGAATTGTCTTGCATATTTCCGAAAATAGTTTGCTAGATCTTGATAATCTCGACGAAAAATATCCCAATTCATCATGTTATATCTTTCTATCTCAACATAGATCCCAAGCTAATATTCCGGCTTTGACTTGTCACTCGACAGGAAATTTTGACAATAATGATTTTGGTGGGAAAGAAAGGGAATTGGGAATATGCTATCCTTGGATACAGAAACAATACTTTATTGAATTAAATAAGAAAAAGGATAGCGTTTCCAACTATGATATCACTATTGAATCCACTCATCATGGCCCCACCTCATTAAAAAAGCCAATACTGTTTGTTGAAATAGGATCAACAAAAGAACAATGGACAGACAAGAGTGCAGCCCAAACAGTATGCAGTTCTTTATTTACTGTACTTACGAGAAAACCCGAACTATGTAAAAAAGTCGCGGTAGGATTAGGAGGGAATCATTATCCAACAAAATTCAACAACATATTATTGGAATCAGAATATGGCCTTGGTTCGATAGCTGCAAAACATGATTTACCATATTTGGATAACTCCATGATAGTTCAAATGATACAAAAGAATATTGAAAAAGTGACTTTTGTTATTATAGATGCAAAGGGACTTGGAAAAGAGAAATCCAGAATATTATCAGCATTAGACGAAGTTGGAATCGAAGTAGTAAAAATCTAGATTCATTGAACACAATAGTTTTTTAAGACTGTTTAGACTATTAGGTATTGTCTATGTCATTTGATCGAGAAATTCACAAAAAAACGCGCAAAGGTCATATTAATAGACAAGCTGTCTATGATCTTGTTTCTGATATTCCTTCCGGCAAGGTGGTAACTTATGGCCAATTGGCAGCACTGCTTGGTAATTCCCGTGCGGCCCGTGGAATTGGTAAGGTCCTAAATCAAAATCCAAGGCCAATCATAGTGCCTTGTCACAGAGTTGTCTGTTCAGATGGACATGTAGGAGGATATATGTATGGAAAAGACCGAAAAATAACATTGTTACTTAAAGAAGGAATTCCCATCGATAATGACAAAATTAAAGATTTTGAAAAATATAGGATCTAGATACGATTTCTACTTGTGTGTTTTAGCCTGCTTGGCCAGATCTCTCAAGTGTGATAGTGATCTAACGTTGCCACCCTTAATTTTCTTGTATAAGGCCCAGAAAGTTTCTCTGTTAATTTCATTCCTAGCCTTTAGTATTTTTAAATGGCGTCTCATGGCCTTGGTTCTTTTTACGTAAACTTCCTTCTTTCCTACTCTAGCACTTTTCTTACCTTTCTTTGAACCAGCAGAAGTGCCGTGCTTCCTACGAGTCTTTAGTTTCCTTTCTGCTCTAGATCTAGAAATTCCTCTTACTTTAACTGTCCAGATAGTACCATTCTTAATTAAGGAACGCATGTCTTCTCTAGTAATCGCATCCGCTATATCATCAAGCTTATCGGGTTCGAATCTCACCCTGTTTGCGCCTACACCTAATACTCTTGCTATTAATTCTCTCTTTTTGCTTAAATTTACGACCATTATGACTTAGTCCCTTTTTTTCTCGTGATTTTACCCTTTGCGGTTGTAGTTTTTGATTCTTTCTTTGGTTTTTCGACCTTTGTTTCTGTTGTTGTTGATTTTGATTCTTTCTTTGGTTTTTCGACCTTTTTAGCTACCTTCTTTATAGCTTCAACCTTTCCTGGATTCAAAATCTTCATCTTCAGTTTTGTTGCTTCGGTGACAATTTCTATTCTCTTTTTGTTCCCGACACCATGTGCTATTCTAACTGCGTCCATTTTCGGATCAATTTTTGTCAAGTCCTTTATGTTAAAAATCAAAATATCGTTGTAACCGGACGGATGTAAACCTCTTGATTTTCTAGGTCCCTTATAACCTACTTTAGCCAGAGGTGGAACACCAGATACCTGCCTTCTCATCTTGTTATCTTTTCCTTTGGGTTTTCTCCAATTTGGTGCAAGTCTATCATATCTCCAGCTCTCTTGCCTAACAAACTCTGGTCTCTTGTCTGCTATTTTTTTTCTGAGTTGCAGGAGTTCCTTATTAATAACCATAGAACTATTGTCAAGACCCTATTTTTTAAATAAAAATGTTTCTAGATCCATTCCTTCACTTGCGGATCCTATATTTACAATTGGCCTTGAATGAAACCACTGGATTATGCATCCTCTACTCAATTTCATGAAAAAGAAGCATGATTGAACAATTACTAGTTGTAATGGAATGAATATCGGGATATTTCCAGGAATCTGATATTGTTATATCCTTTAGGGGACAATAATATACCATATTTGATTGAATATCACACAGGTGAATTGGCGCCATATAGTGGGTCTTTCAAATTGTTAAGGCATGATCTTAGGTTTCTGAATCGCCTCAGAAAAGTTAGCTGTTCGCTCAAGTCAAATGAACGTAAGGTCCCTTTATCAAGAGGCGATCCTTTTCCAGCTTGCATACGTTGTAATACAAATGTTATCTGGAATGGATAATTTTGATTAATTCAAGGCATATTTAAAATCTATTGGACGATGTTGATGAAACCGTATTTTTCTCTTATTGTTCGCTGAATCGACATGTTGTATGCAAATATTCGTTTTGAATATTCCTCAAGAATTTCCATCATTGGTTCTGATGTTTTTTCTGTATAGAAGCCCGGACAGTCACCCGTTAATTGAAAGGATGCATGTACTACAGGCCTGCCATTACTTGATTCCATCCATGAAGAAAATGGATAGAGCCAACAGACTCCAGGTTTGTCCGGGTGTATTTGACAACCTCCACAATCATCTAGGAATCTGCACGGAAGAGGTTTTCCATCTTGATCTTCACCTTCATTTTCCTTTCGTTTTAATGAAATCATACTTATGGTTGTAATGACATTATTCATAGTTGATGTTTCATTCCAACTTGAGACCCTTGTTTCCTTTTCGATAAATTTAGAATTAGAATCATATCCCATTTTTTTTGAAATCAGGGAAATATCGTCTTTAGTCAGTGGTAATCTTCCTTGATTCTCACAACAGTTATGACAATCTGGCCAAAGGCATCTCCACAGAACAAATGTTTTATCTCTTGTGAGGTACGGGATATGAAAAACTACGCCATTTACTACCACTTGAGAATCGGAGACATCATCGCGTTTTCCTAGATGCAGATCATATATTGATTGTTCAACTTTCCATTTGTTAGATAAATTATCCAAAGCGTGCTTTACGTGTAATTCTTCCATTACTAACAATGATTATTTGAGGACCCAAGTTTAAATGTGCCTAACAAACAATTGTCAATTGAACCGTATAACATGCTTAATATTCAAGATACTAGCGGCCCAAAAAGAGAACCTAGTGATAAAGGTAAACATGCTTCATCAACTCAAAACAGGAGAATGGTATGGGAAAATATTATATGGCCACTGGTCTTGGATGTAAATCGTTCCTATTTTACATTAAAGGAATATCACTCTAAAAGGGATAAATTTTGCAAAAATAGAAAGATACAATCGTCAAAAGTTGCTGGTGGTTTTGTATCGCTGTTAGTTAAAGGGATCCTCGTAAGACAAAAAAGTATCTATTCAATTCATTATAGATTAATACCATATATGAGAAAGAAAGCCAACCTGGAATACGGTCAAGCAATAAGGGAAGCAAGTACAAAGCGGTAATTATTCTTAGTCATTCATATTGATATACAATAGAGGATATCATCTATATTTTATGGTCTGTAGCTTTCCGTTATCAGCCGTAACGACTATCTTATTAAAATCAAGATCCTCCTTTTCAGGGGTAACGAAAATTGAGCTGAATGGCGCTATGGAACTGTAAATTTGTTTCTTACTTGTATTATTATCAAATGTGATTGTTACATTATGAATCTCTTGGGGGTTGTTGTTGTTTATTTTTATGCTTATGGTACTCAACGTTTCTCCCGTTTCATTTATCTCTACAGTCAAACCGGCCCTTGGAATAAATACCAGTAATACAACTATTGCTACAATTGCAAAGCCGCCATAAATGGCATACCGCGCTATTCTTATCCAGTCTCTTTTTTTCCTGTCCTTAGGTTCATAGTGCCATTCGTCATCCCATCTTCCCATTTTTTATCCAATCACTTGTACTGAACAAAAATTATAAACATTTTATCTTATTTAGAGAAGG
>DASQWJ010000089.1:0-6734 GCA_035640315.1 Nitrososphaeraceae archaeon | reverse complement strand
ATCAACATTGTACGCGGGAACAGTTTCCACTTTCAAGTCATTCACTTTCACACTATTGCGAGGATCAATTCCGAGCGTTTCTTTCACATTCAGACTCGTTAATTGTGATAGACACTCTTGAGCAGAAACAATGACGGTTGTTTCATTCACAATGTTCTTTAAATCTTCAATTGACAAGTGATCAAAATGATTGTGGGTTATAAGTACAATATCGGCATCAGAAACATTCTCGTGTTTATTGCTTAATTTGTAAGGGTCAATATAGATTTTCAGGTTTTCATAAGTTATCTTGAAACCTGCATGTCCTGTCCATACTATGCCAATATCATTGTACTTGAACATGCATAATTAGATATGGGTTTCGGATTTAAAGCTACCCTTCAAAATATCGATTAGCTATAATCATTTTATTTTTTGAAAGTGTAATTGTTGTCACTTCTGCACCTCTAAGCCGATTGAGGAGCAGGCCATCTAATGTCGCAACACCGTATCTTCTGTTGTTAATTGCGTAATTGAGTATATCATTATCCACATTTTTTGACTTGCCAATATCTTTGATTTCAAATTTCAATTTTGATATTTGGATGGCAGTATTTGCTATCATTGATTTTTTGGGGCCGGATTTTTTTTTAATTGATTCTAATTCATCAAGAACAAATGTGGGTACAATGAACTTTAACTTTCCAATTTCATATTCGACTTTGTCGAGGCATTTGACGGGATTGGAAACTAATGCAATTAGAAAACTAGTATCACAAATTATTTCCATCTATGAATCTCCAACAAATCATAAACTGTTAGATCAGTCATGATTATTTAGATTTAATTCAATATGTAAGTATTCAGGTTGCCTCCTTAAGATATGCAGTTCAAAATCATGAGAAACACAGACTGAATTTTCAGATGGATTCGCTCTAATTCATTATGAAATAGATTCATTATTAAGAATCAAAGTCTGATGTTAGGCTAGTTGAAAACAATAGAAACGAGCATAGTCATAGATTCTACTCCAGAAAAGATTTGGGAAATATTGACTAATTTTGAAGAATACGAGTTATGGAATCCATTCATGACAAAAGTAATTGGAAGTGCTACCTTGGGTTCTAAAATTGAAGTTAATATTAAGACGATTAGTGGAAAAAAGAGGAGATATTATCCAATCATAACAAGATACGAAACAAACAAAGAATTAAGGTGGAAGGGAAAATCATTTCTCCCTGGTATTTTTGATGGAGAACGTATTTTCATCCTTAAAAAATCCGACGATAGCAAAATTTTATTCTCACATAAGGAAATATTCAGTGGATTGGGTGTTAAATTAGTTGGAAACAAGTTAGATGAAAGTCTCAAGGAAGGTTTTGTTAGGATGAACGAAGCCCTAAAAAGTAGAGCTGAAAATTTCTGAGCGAATCTTTACTTATCTTCAAAACATACTAGTAGATTTGTAGTCGCTTGCATTCTTTAACTAATGTTTCCAAATCAACTTCTAGAACTTTTCTAAGTTTATTGTTGTAAATTATAGCTGCAGGGTGTACTGTAAGAAAATAAAGTCTGTTGTCTTTTTGAATGAATTTGCCACGATTACCTAGGATGGAATTACCACCAATTAGTGATTGGTAGGCTGTTCTACCTAAAATGCAAATAATTTTAGGAGAAACAATCGAAATTTCCCTTTCAAGATAACCTTTGCAAATACGTTGTTCATCTTCCGTTGGAATTCTATTGCCCGGCGGTCTACATTTTACGACATTGGTAATGTATACTCTCGATCGAACTAATCCTACCTTTGCTAAAGTTTCGTCAAGGATTTTTCCAGCCATTCCCACAAATGGTTTGCCTTTCTCATCCTCATTCCTTCCTGGAGCTTCCCCAATAAACATGATACTTGCTTTAGAATTACCATCGCCTGGAACTGCATTTATTCTGTTATTACACAAATCACATGATTTGCAATTGATGACTTCTTCACTAATCCTTTCAAGGGAGTCATTAGGCAATTTCATATCCTCTATGCTATTTCTTAATATTGAAACCTGCTAATATTATTGTACTTTGGATTAGGAAAAAAATTACTTATAAGGCAATCTTATTATGATATCTATGAAGATAAGTTTGAAAATTAGCCATTCGTACTTTGTTTTATTTCTAAGGAATGATTAGATAATTCAAATTGTCCACCCCTTTGACAAATAGTTTTAACCATTGATAATTATTAATACATACTCCGCAATATTGTAAGATGAGCTCGAAAGTAGATCAGTTGGAAAATCAACAAGATCCAGTGACTAACTTGAGCCAGTTAAAGAAATCCAAAGGCAATTATGAAACCGATAGGCAGAACAAGGTCGTGCCAATCACAGATAATTTCACAACGGGTGTTGTGATAAATGATGATGAGTCCAATAAAACTCACCGTGAAATCAATATAGAAATTGATATATTTCAACGAACGACAGTTTTCAGTAGTGACTTTACCATGTGGATTTGATTCAATAACAAATCATGTGGGCAAGTTCACATTTTTTATTTTATCGTTGGAAACGATTCAACTCCTATCACTCTGTTTAGTCATAGTTAGAAATCTAAAAATGATGGTCAATTAGAAAATATCTAATTGAGTTCCAGGCAGGTTACATTGAGCTATCATAGGGGAGCAATAGTGATAAAGGGGCTGAAAAGCTTACCCTACACAACATTAGACTCAAAGACCAATTCTCTGGTTTCTTACGGGATAAATTATAGGAAAATAACGAGATATCTTGAACAAAAAAACATAGAATTTGAGGACCAAGTATTAGATCTAATACCTCTAGGACAACTCCAAAAAATAGATCTAAAGTTACGTGATTATCAAAAAAAGGCAATTGAAAGCTGGAGTCAAGAAAAAATGGGATCCATAGTGCTTCCAACGGGAGCCGGAAAAACTATCATTGGTTTAAAAATTATTGAGAAGATAAATTCTCCAACATTGATAGTCGTGCCTACACTTGATCTAGTTAAACAGTGGACTGAGATTCTCTCAAAAAATTTCAATATTGAAATAGGGAACATTGGTGGGGGGACTGAGAATATTCAAGCAATTACTGTATCGACATATGATTCAGCCTATATTAAAGCCCATTCGATTGGAAACAAGTTCCTTTTGATAGTATTTGACGAAGTTCATCACCTGCCCGCACCATCTTATAGACTAATTGCAGAAACATTCGTTGCGCCATATAGACTTGGTCTGACTGCTACAATAGAACGCGAAGACAGATTAGATGCAGATTTTCCATATCTAATTGGAAAAACTACTTTTCAAATTACAGCTAACGAGTTGGCTAAGAAAAATTATCTGGCAAACTATGTCATAGAACGAAAGCAAACTTACATGTCAAAAGAAGAGTACCAAAAATATAAAGAAAATATGACTTTGTATTATACTTGCTTAAGGAAAATTGGATTGAAAATGAATTCTTTTAACTCATTCAAACGGTTAATAATGATTTCATCAAGAAATAATTTGGCCAGAAGAGCTCTAGTTGCAAGAAACAAAGCTGTTGACATAGCACTCAATAGTAAATCTAAAATGGATGAAATTCGGAATATACTATCCGAAAATAAAAAAATTAAAACGATAATATTCACACAACATAACAAGCTAGTATACGACATTTCAAATGCCTTTCTTATTCCATTTATCACCTACAAGTCTTCTAAGGAGGAAAGAGAGGACGTGCTTGGTGGTTTTAAGGACGGCAGATATAATGCAATTGTTACCTCAAAAGTATTGGATGAAGGGATAGATGTTCCAGATGCACAGTTAGGCATTCTGGTAAGTGGGACTGGTAGTAGTAGGGAGTTTGTACAAAGATTGGGTCGGTTGTTAAGACCAAAAAATGACAATCAACAAGCAAGATTAATTGAAATTGTATCTAGCGGTACATCAGAAACACTAACGAGTAAAAGAAGACAAAGAAATATGACAAGCTAATTCTCAGTTCTTTGTTCCTCTAAGATCTTCTAATCAGGTTTTAAATGATGTCAACTTCAGCTGGCTATCTCTATCTGAAAAATCAACTGTAGACTTTACCATCCTAAGAGTACTGCTATCTTTGGAATCTCTAATATAAATAACATAAATTAATGCATAATTTTTCCTTATCGTTTTTCTTATCACTCTACCAATTCTTTGGGCAATCTGATTAAAATTTGAACTATTTGAAATAATTACAGCAATTCTGACATCGGGTATATCATATCCTATTTCAAGAGTGTGAACAGATAACAATGGAAAGTATTCACTTCCCCATTGTTCTAAAATTTTCTTTCTTTGAGCAATAGGTATCTTGTTGTGAATTGATCTAGATGGTATTCCATATGACTCTAATGTTTTCTCCAGCTTTAATATCGAATCAATCGTTTCACTAAATATCATGATAGGTTCTGACGGGTGTTTTCTAACTATGTTTACTGCAGATGACATCTTGTTACTAGCTGAGCTGAGTAATTCTTTTCTTTTTCTGACGTTAGCAAACCAAAGTTTCGCCAAGTTTGCATTATATCCACCCTTGAATAATAAATTTGAAATTTTTTTTGGATCATACGCCCCAAGTTTCCTTGAGAGAAATGATATCTTATTGGTAGTTTCTAAATAGATCTTTTTTTCAGATTCTGTAAAACTAACAGGGACGGGAATAACTTGCGGTTTTGCCAGTCTCCCATCTGTGACTGCATCTTTAATCATGTACTTCTTTACGGGCGGCAAAGCTTTAATTATTGTATTATACCTCGGATCATTCTCATTTATGGTAGCGGTTAATCCCAATACCGCTTTAGTTGGATAACCTCTTAAGGCATCAAATATTTTGCTAAATTCTTTAGCTGTATCACTTAGAAGATGTATTTCATCGAGAATTAACATATCAGAATCCCTTAGCAGTTGTAAATAATTTATCGTACTCTGATAGGTGCCTATAGTAATCTCTCTAATATCCTTCTGCTCACCAAAAAATGTTCCAATTGATTCTCTTGGTAAGCCATAGCTAATCAGACGATTCACGTTCTGTTCAATAAGAACAATTCTTGGCACGAGAAACAAAATTCTAAATTCCCTATTTGAATTACTACCTTC
The DNA here is from genome assembly GCA_035640315.1 of Nitrososphaeraceae archaeon. Lineage (GTDB taxonomy): Archaea > Thermoproteota > Nitrososphaeria > Nitrososphaerales > Nitrososphaeraceae > TA-21. The sequence goes on along the minus strand of DASQWJ010000089.1, from coordinate 1,618 downwards.
TTCAGATCTAGTAGGTGTTATTTCGTCTTTACCAAATTTTATTTCCGCCAGTCTGCGCGCACATTCAAATGCAATTTCAGTTTTTCCAGTGCCGGTGCTATAGATTATTGAGCCCTGAAAATTATTATTTATCCATGCGTTGACTGCCTTCAATTGATCGTCCTTTAGCTCAAAGGGGAATTTCAGGTTTAGAATTGCAGTCAATGTTGTAAATTCGGATGTATCTTCTAAATTCTTTACTGAGACATAATTTTCTCGCAGAATTATTGGAGTCGCCACTTGCAAAAAATTGGAATTAAATATATCCATTGGTAAATGAGAATATGGCTATTCGCAAACCAGTACTACTAATCGATGATACTGAGAATTCTAGAATTGCAAGACTACTTTTAGAGGATAATCATGTTGAATTTGTTGAATACCATGTAAGAAAATTTGAAGAGGATTGTTGCGTGGAGCTACCAACCAGTAGAGCTCCAGCCTTGTTTGCTCCTGAGGGTCTATTTAGGAATCTTGAAGGCATAAGGGAATACCTCAGTATTGAAAAAGCAACTTCTCCATCTGAGCCTAGTGAGAGTGCCTACTGGTAATATGACTGGAAAGTCAAAATTGTTATACGTTTCCCAGTTTTGCTGTTGGGGCATGAGGAATTAAAACTATAGAAGACTCGAGGAGAAACCAAATCAAACGCTATAATGATCTCCTTACCTCAATACTGTTGTCAATAGAGCAGAAACAAAGATCCATAAAAATTGAAAAAACGAAATATTCGGTCAATAAAAATTATATAGTATGTAATTATATCGGATTCCAATCAAATAAACGTGTTTAGTTTAACAAAATCGGCTTCTTATGCAAGGAGAGGCATTCAATCGAAATATGGTACTTCCATTGTTACATTACTGATTCTTATTTTTTCAAGTTTTCTTGTTCAACATTCCCCATTATATGGGCAATCTGATCCGTTTACAGGATCCAATACATGTTCAAAACTTCCAGTCAGTGGTATTACTGCAAGTGGATCTGATTCAGTAAACCTTCCATCCCATGCAATTGATCAGAATGTGAATACGCGATGGTCAAATTTGGGCCTTGGATCATGGATACAAATAGATCTTGGGCAGGAGAACGTAATATGTAGTGTGGGTATTAACTGGCATAGAGGAAACGAACGCGTAAATACCTTTGTAATATCAATTTCAAAAGATGGTAAAGCTTTTACCAATGTTTTTTCCGGTAAAAGTGATGGTACCTCACTAACTGAACAAAAGTATAATCTTCAATCCCCAACAGGCAGATTTGTAAGAGTTCAGGTAAATGGGAACACGCAGAGCAATTGGATTAGTATCAGCGAATTTGGGATTTACGGTAACAAGCCAGTAACTGAGCCATGTGTGAAAAGTCAGATCTCTCAGATATCTGCAGCCAGTAGCCAAAGTGGATTTCCCTCTTCAAATGCAGCTGACAATAATCTTAACACTGTCTGGTCCAATTATGGAGTAGGCTCATCCATAGATCTAGATTTAGGATCAAGTAAGAACATTTGCAGTTTGGGAATTGCATGGTATAAAGGAAATGAGAGGCAAAATAATTTTGTAATATCTACCTCAAAAGATGG
>DASQWJ010000088.1:0-6502 GCA_035640315.1 Nitrososphaeraceae archaeon | reverse complement strand
AGATGTTACGAAAAGTATAGGCATTGGAGAATATTCTGTGTTGCCTCGTTTGTGCATTTGAATTTTCCATGGATACACAAATATCGTATGCTTCTTTTAACAATTTCTTTGTATTCTCTGCCCGCTCTTCTGTTTCTAATTTGCATAATATCCACCCTGCTTGAGGTCGTATCGATGCTGGATAGCCATGTTCATTCGCAAGGCTTTTTCTTGTTGAGGCATTGAGAGTACGATATCAATATGTCGTGGTCCATGAAAATGAGCAAAATTTCAGTGCATTGAAGTGAACTTCTTCACTCATAAGATCATGTTTACGCTCTACATTTGGTAATGAACGTATGAAGGTACTAATTTGTTCTTAAAAATTGAGCATGTATTAAGAGTATACTCTTTATTGTTTTTTTACCTATTTACTCAATTTAGTCAAGTAAAAAAAATGAGAGCCTCAAAGCTCACTTCTTTTTCTTTTTATGTTGCTTTCGATCTACGACGGCAACATATGCTCTTGCCCTATCTTTGGAAATTCCTTTCTTTTTCGCAACTGCAGCTGCTGCCGTCTCAAAGGTTTTGTATTTCTTTTTTCCCATTTTAATTGGCATTGTATAATTATTGTTTCCGTTCTTCTTAGGCTTTCCGGTATTTATTCGAAGTTCGCTAATCCTCTCCCAAGAAACACACAATCTATGCTATCTGTTCAAAATTTCCTTAATTGTTGTCAGAATAAAAAAGTAAATACTAGGTAATAGACCCTAATACATGCAAGGTAAGAATCCCGGTGAACCCTAAACCACAAGTATATCCGGAAGATCAAAAAATAACAATTATCACCGTTTTGTCGTAAGATAAAGATCTCTATAAAGAAACTAAATTTCTTAAATTACCAATCTGAAAAAAAACAGATCAATCCTGATGGGCTGCCGTGTTATAAGTTGATATGTATCGAACGAATATGAACCCATCTACTAGATGGGACCAAAGAGCTATGATTCCAATTAATCGCATTTATTAATACTAAATTTTCTATCTGATTATCTTCGCTTGGAGTAATCGTTACCGAACGTTCCATATTATAGAACAGGAAGTTCAATAATTTCTCTTGCTTGAATAAGTGTATCTGTTTTAGTATTCAATATAGCGGTCAACTTTTCGAATAATTTTATTGTTTTTTCCTCTTTTGAATTTTTTTCTAGGATATGCATTATTAAATGAGACAAAATTGTATTTAACTTGAATTGTTTGCCAATAGTCTATATTTGTACATCGGAGAGTAGTATACAAAGCCCGGCTTCTGAAAATACCAATAATGTTTCTACTAGAATATGCTGTTAGGAAAATTAAAGATTAAGAAAGCCATAGATCAGTGCTCTTCACTTATTGTGTGTTCGCTCAATTGTTCTTCAGTTGCAAAAACACTTTCACACAAATCGCAGCGAAATGTTCGCGGTGCCGTCTCAGCGAGTTTTGCAATATTAGCATAGGATGGAGCAATGTATGGTGATGGAATTAAGGTCAAAGGTGATATCAAAACTCCGTAATATGGAAAATCCTTAACATAGAAATAATTTGGATCAGGCGGCCTATCTCTTTCGTATTTATCCTTGACTAATTTCTCATGAACATTTAACCACAGTACATGTCCATCCCATCCTTTGACTCGCTTCATAGGTATATAATAATAATGTGTTTTTATGAATCCTCTTTTGACAACTACAAAACTCTTGCTTACGGCTTCTATATCGCCAATATCTATATCGTCCGATGTATGTACTGATTCGTCGATTAGATCTTTCCATTGACGAGGTCCTTCCGAATTCATAATGTTAATTTAACAATAAATTATTAAGAGGTTTGCAATTGCAATATAATACCAAATATAGGTAGCTGATGGTTCACAAGCAAGCAGCGAAATGTGGGAACCCACGAGAACAAAAAAAGTACACCCGGCTACGCATATATCTTAATTACAAAAAATTTTTTATTAAAATAAATTTAGTTTTTTAAGCTTAATAGAGATTTAAAAGCGGTCCCGAAGAACTATCGTGTCAATTCCGAATCAAAACATACTATTTAATGATTAATATAGACTGCAAAATAATTTGGAGAGCACTAACTACTACCGTGACGAAATTTCGTGACTCCAAAGATCCAATGCCCCTGAAAATATAGCTGAACACGAACCAAAAGCGGTAAAGAGGAACCCAAACGATTTGGAAATCGCTAAAGTGGAAAGACGGTGCTGAAACTCCTGAAGCAAGCGAGAAGCTTAGAAGAAGTGGAATGATGAAGATAAAGGCACTTATCTCTGTACCTATTGCCAGCATTCTAACTACAAAAATAATCGATTTTGCTTGTTTAACAAAATAAAGTCAATCAAGTAATCAAGTTTAATATTGTGGAAAAGTGACTGTACCAGGACACAGGAAAGGAGTTTCTTGTATTGTATACGTCGTTTCGGTTGCCATTTTTTTATTTATCTCGCTCTTGAACTTTTGTCAATCAAAGCAGTTTTTTGGCGCGTCAGTACGAATTAGTAATTTGCCATTAAAAGTCTTAACAGATAAGTCCTCCCTTAGATGAGGACAAACAATGTATTTGGCCAGTGCATAGCGAACGAATATTGAAAGGTTACCAAGAACGGGCAAGATACTAATTCGCATAAACGCATTGTACCTTACTCAAACTTGTTACAATTGCATTTTTCGCAATAAGTATCTCCGTGCTTATCTTTAATGTGGGATCGGATAGAATGTCTGCACTTGATACATTTAACGAAAATATTCTTTCTCTCCGCCTCCGCCTCGGGTTTCAATGTTATTTATTACAATATCAATAAACCTATTATCTGTTGGTCTTCAATTGAAAGCTAGTACCTCAAGTTGGCAGTGAGAGGCAAATTGTTTTATCAGTTGTTGTGCAGAGCTGTCTATGATTGAAAACAAACCAGTTGATAGAAATAAGGCCTCAAAGCTTGCAAACCTGCTAGAAGGACTTGATTTTCCCGCTGACAAGCCAAAGATTTTATCATATCTAAATCAGAAATTGTCAAATACTCCTGAAAATGATATTATTCAAAATCTGGAAAATAACCTAACCGACAATGAACAATACCAGAACGTCTATGAAGTGGAAAGACAGGCAGGGCTAGTTCAACAAGAAAAATAATGCAAGGCTGTCGATTAAAAACTCAGGAACAAGATTCAGGATAAAAAGAGCGAGCGCATCTTGTATATATACAGAATGGTATTCTTAGTAGGACTATGCAGAGTACAACTTTAGATAAAGCAGTTAAAGCCGCTATGCATGAATATTCGAAATAAAGTAAGCGTCTAGGCAAGTTGTATTCTATCTTAGAGCAGGATTTCCTGGACTCCGATTGCAAAAGCACAGCATATTATTACTAATAACTTTCATCAGACTCTTCAATGCTTTCCTGGTCGGGTCAGTTAAATCTTCATCAATCTCATCTCTTTCGTCTACAGGTTTGTAAGAAATATCGGCTTCGCCCGCCAAATTGCACACTGGGCACCTAAACTCTATTGTTTGTCCTTCTAAATCCAGTGGAAATTGCTTTTTAAAAACTCCATCACATTTCGACTACACCAATGTTCCATTAATGCTGTCAGTACTAAACTTGTGCGATTGCAATAAGAACAGGCCCTTTTTCATTAATAATTTATTGAAGAAATCGTTTATAATAATTATAAAATACTAAGATTATCAGTCGAATAGCGAAGGATAAATGTGTCAAAAATGTGTGCGATTTTCTACCTCTAAATTGCCTTTAATTATCTTGGCGGAGGGATTTCAGTACCGGTTAAATAGTTTTTTGAGAAAATGTTATTATGGAGAATTCCACCCCGTTATCAAACACAATGTACGACATTCTAAAAGTCATGGGAAAGGATGCAGAATTTTTGTACGATACTATTGATAAATACATAGATGATGCTGAAAAGGCCAATAAAAAAGAACTTGCCAATACGTGGAGAAAAATAAAGTCGGATAGATTAAATCATGTAAACTTGCTAAAAGACGCATTAGAAAAAGAAATTCATACGAGGAAAACGTTACAATAAAGAGAAGCTTTCTAAATGGAAGCTCAAAATGACTTGTGCTTGTGCGGTCATAGTAGAGCCCAGCACCAACATTTGTTAGGGACAAAATTAAGGTATCCATGTCTTCAGTGTACCTGTGCCAACTTTAGAGAAAACAAGAAATAATTCAAATCTGCTATCGCTGCTATCGAATAGTAATTAGTGAAAGTCAATGTTTTTATGGACGACATACTCAACTCTGCAAGTCAAGGCTATTCTGTAATAATGAAATATTATTGACTAAATTATCTGATGTTGAATCAAAAGTTAATAGTCTAATGCTCCATTTAGAACAAATTAAAATTTAAGAAAATAGCCCCCGCCTCAATAAATCTATCGAAAATACTTCAGTATTTTCAATTCCCCATTTTTTGACGAGAGCTGCAAAATTATAGGCATTAAACTATAAGAAAGTTATAGCCGACTTGACCGTCGAACGAACGCAGATGAAATTTACATTCCTAATTAGACAAAAATGTATTTACAAGAACCTATATCATTTATGTTTCTGCGATAAACAAGTTCAGAATCGCTTCGCTTTATTCGCAAGTAACTCGTAACAACTTAGCATCATGACTGCAGATGAGAGTAAGGAGGACATCACGTCAGGACATCATCAAAATAATAATTTAGAAGTTGTAGCATTGCGAATTGTCGGAAAAGAGAATATTTTATGGTATCAAATGAAAGGAGCAAGTTTTTGCACATTTATTTGGCATATTGGACTGAATAGAATTGGGCGAAAATGCAAACTCATTTAACCTATTTTGACCATGTATTTTTATCATGGAAAGTACCATGACATGTGACTATTGTAAGCAAAAAACTAACGCACTTTATGGTTTATTTAAAATGATGGTTTGTAAAAAATGTCATTCAAGATTAATTAGTTCATTCCAACAAGGAATAAGGGTATAACGATACATTAACGTTACAAGATAAATATACCATTCAAGCAAATTGATATTGAATTTGATAGATACTTTAAGAGATAATATTGTTAGCAGTATCACTTACATAGACAATACCGGAAAGAATCCATAGCAATACCATCAAGCGTATCAAATCGACCATAACCGGTCTCCTCTGTTCCCCATTTTGAAATAAATCTATCTTCACTGTCAAACTTTTTTAATTATATTATATCCAAAATCATTCACATGGATTTTCACACGAATCTAAGCTTATCCTAATGGATTAATGAAGACCCAGCGTTGCTAATCGATACATCCATTTGTTTTCAGTAATTTATCAACGGATAACAAAATATAAGATAATTCAAATTGTCTCTAACTTCCTAATAAATCATAAAAATCTACAACTGTACAATGACAAACCAAATCCTTAAAGTAATTCTAATTTTGACTCTAGCGTTCTCTACAATAGTTAGTGGAGTGATAGCAGTGCAAGCTCTTTGGCCATTTGACCAAGGAAATAGTTCAGGCAATCAAACTGGAAATCAATCGTCTGTAGGAAATCAAACAAACTTTCCAGCCACGCCAGGACAACCAGGATATACGCCATAGTGGAAAGATCTATCACTTAATTGCAATATTTTTTTGTCAGTTCTAAAGCTTACCAAAATTGGTAACATATTAAACATTTTGTTTGATTCTAATAAATTCCCTTTTGACTATATGGCCAAATATTGAATAAAATAATCACTAATTTTAATTGTACTGCCTGTCTAGAAAGTTATGCTTTAAGGGATCCTAGCGGAGCCAAAAAATCTAAAGCAAGCTAAATAATGATTTGAATCCTTAATAAATATAATACACAATACTAGGCGTGGATAAAAAAGAGGCCTACAGATTATGAAATCTAATATATTGAATTTCTCTAGAAATAATAAGGCTCTATTAATTGTCGGATCAGTACTTGTAGGTTTGTCGATCATAAGCTTAATTTATTTTGGGACCTTGGTGGCAAGAGACGTGACAACTGGGAATGTAATCCCTCCCAATAACCTTCCTAGGACTAATTATGGTCCTTTTTCAGCATACCACCTAGAGTATGCATCTATTTTCATATTCATCTTTGGTGCAATATTATTATCCTTTGGAGCAATTGGATATAGAAAAGGATCCCATGGCACAGTATGAGATCTAAATACACTATAGTAATCAACACCTATTTTCTATAAAATCTTCTGGTTTTATCTACATCATGCACTCGGATCGGTGGGATAATCTCATAACAGCTAGCATGAGTGGAATACCTGATGAAAGAGCTAAAAGTTGTACCTTTTAGTAACAAAATGAAATTACATCCTCAGATAAATGCAGTATACATACTGCGAGCTAAGTGTTGGACAAATATACATTGGAGATAGAATATTGACAACAAATTGGAGAATTGATGACCAATAAACTTCAGACAAAGTTCTAATTATTGGTCCTATTACTCTA
>DASQWJ010000087.1:0-5205 GCA_035640315.1 Nitrososphaeraceae archaeon | reverse complement strand
ACATTCACACCATGAACACGGAAAGTTCAGTTTCAAAATCATGACGTTTGTTCTATTGGTTCGTGATTTATTTAGATCACCCTACAAGGTTTTGAGTCAAGTAAATTTGGTTAGACCTGGTGCATATGTTCTTGACTATGGGTGCGGACCAGGTAGCTATTCCATTGCCTCCGCCCAACTGGTGGGACATTCTGGAAAAGTCTATGCGGCAGATAATAATCCTCTAGCCATTCAAGCGGTGGAACGGAAGGCTAAGAGGAAAGAGATTTCTAACATAATTACTCTGCTGACGGATTCTAAAATTAAATTGCCTGATGCTTCAGTAGATGTAGTATTATTGTCCTACGTGATTCATGAGTTTAAGGAGCCTGATGTGGTTATAAGAGAATTGAGTAGGGTCATCAAGCCTGCGGGGGTTTTGGTAATTATTGATCATAAATTTAGCAATGAAAAAATAGTATCCATCATCAGTAGGGCTTCAAAGGAGTTGAGGCTTACATCAACAGCTGTCAAATTAGGCAGTAAGAGAAAAAGGATAATGTTAACTTTTTCGAAAGAATTTACTAGCTGATTGAGTAGATATTATTCTAATTTTTCGATATACTGGAAAGTAAATTTCATAACGCTACACACTTCCCTTATTCCCTATTCATATCATGCATGGGAATGAAGAACCGATTCCTTTTGTAAGTGCGACTATATCCAAAGTATATTCTATGAAAATTTGATCAAATTTAAATTCTATATATGCCAATAGCAGTTGTAATCATGTTCCCTTCTCCTGTGAACAATTTCTTTCGATGTCGAGTTGTTTCGGGTCAATTTACTACTTTTCAATTCATAATTGTATTAGGCATATTAGCCCATTTATCTAATATCGATTTTTTCTCTTATGTAACAGAGTATAATATTTACAAGAAATGGGGTTCTGAAGGAAAAGGTGATGGTCAATTTCAACGTCCTCATGATTTAGATTTTAGTCCCGACGAGAAAATTCTTTATGCTGTTGACAGAGAAGGTAATAGAATTCAAGCATTCGACAAAAATGGCACATTTCTCTTGCTTGGGGTTAAATTAGGTCACGACGAAGGTCAATTCCACGTCCCTTATGGAATAGATGTTGATATTACCGGTAATGTATGGGTCGTTGACAGAGCCAATGATAGAGTGCAAAAATTTGATAGTAATGGTAACCTTATCATTTTAAATTAATCAGTACTACTCAGAATAACGATAATATAATAATTTGGTTATCATATCAATTATTGGATGATTAGGACCTCTCTTACTGATGACACTCAACTACTTTATCTTCATAGATATTTGTATGGCGGAGCTACAACTTTTACTGCACATTTGATGCACATGTTATCTAAGTTAAGGAGGAACAATATGGTATTAAGAGTTTGTAAGACGTCTGAAATGAGGCTACGTGATTTTGGATACGGATTGAATTACATGAATATTTCTAAAAACGTGTTGTACGAAATAGACCATCCATTTATCGTTATATTCAAAGACAAATTTCTTCCAGTACTTAGTCTGCTAAATAGAAAAACTGAACGATCATCTCCCACAGTAATGGTAATCCATGATTACCGCGATATCTCAGATAGAGTTCTACCGTTTATTATGGATTATAAGTTAATTACTATGAGGAAGAGTGTTCAAAATTTTTTAAAAGTCAAGTACGAACTCAATTCTGATTTCATGTATCATCCTTTCTACGCCTATCCTGTAATCATTAAAAAATCACGACATAGAGCTGTATCGATTTCCAGAATCAGTTTTGAAAAAAATATAGATATCATACTGGCCGCTAACAAAATGCTAGATGATGACTTGTCTGTAATGATATATGGCTGTCCTAGCAGAATATATGTACACAAAACGCTTGGAAGTGCAAAAGCAGAATTCAACAAGTGTTATTTTGGCATGTTCCAAAAATCTTTTTCAGCACTTACCGATATTCTGTCTCAAGCCAAATTCGTCGTGGACCTTTCGGTTCTTAAGCACGACGGCGGAGGCACCCAATATACCTTTCTGGAAGCTATACATAACAAGTGCGCTCTTATTTTACACAGAAAGTGGCTTGAGAATAAGGACCTCAACCCATCTTACTGTGATTTCCGAGAAGGGTATAATTGTCTTGCTGTTGATAACGCGAAAGAACTGGCTGAATTAATCAGGGGCGATCAAGACACGACGAAGATTGTTGAAAATGCAAGCAAATTACTGTACAGGCATATAAATTCTCCATGGCTAAATCTGCTGCACGTATGACTGAACCGATAGTAGTTCACTTTCACGCTATCACGACTTTTTACTATTAATACACCAAGATTATTTTATAATATACTACTATTTTGCCTTCGTTAATACTTGTACGATTCCAAAATTACAACGCTAGCGCTATCAGTTGCACCGAACCCGATATAAAATTTACATTTTTTTAGAGACTGTACAGTACTACCTGAAATAATGTTACCAATTTAATACATAGTTGGGTCACGCCGGATTCATGGGACAAAAGGGTTTCCAAAAGAAGAGGATTCGTTACCTTCTGTATTTCATGTTTAATTATAGACTTAAATACTAATTTTGCAATTTGTATTTATGAGTCATGAAACTGAATTATCAAATACGATGTACGACATATTACATGCAATGGGAAAAGATGCTGGCTTTTTATACGATACCATAGACGAATATATCAAAGATGCACAGAACGCAAACAATTCTAACCTGGTGGAGATCTGGCAAACCATTAAGAAGGATAGACTGAAACATCTACATTTGTTGAAAGAAGCCTTAGAGAAGGAAATACACGGATAAAATACATACCGCATACCATTTTTAACTATATCATTTAGAGTAAAATATGCTTCAAATCACAAAACGATGCATAATACTTTTCAATTTTTGTAGCTCTAGTTATCATAAGAAATTATCGTGCGGAATCGCAAATGAAGCGAAATGATCAAAACTAAACGTATCTATGATATCAAAGAGGATTCAGACGGCACTAGAATTTTAATTACGAGAAAATGGCCGAGAGGTCAAAAGAAAGACCGTTTCGATGAATGGATTAAGGATTTATCTCCAGAGGAGAACACACTCAATAAATGGGAAGATAGTAAAAGGACTGAGGAAGATTGGAAAAGATATAGTGTAAAATTCTATCCTCAGATGAAAGAAAGTAAGGCCGTTGATAAAATTGAAGAGCTGCGCCAACGTTCAAAGAAAGGAGAAATTATAACACTTCTATGCTATTGTGAGAAAGGTGAACACTGTCACAGGTACATTGTAAAATCCATGATTGAGGGTTCGCCTACAGTCGTTGAAAGTGATTGAAAAGAATCCATCTTATCATTACGATAGGTTGGTGGGACTAGATTGTATTGAAGCCTTAAATTTAATAATCTAAGAGCTAAGAATCAGTCAATTATAATGTCTATCCGTGAGCATTACTGACAAAACTATACCATTTGTCAAACCGTGAATTATCACCTAATGATCAATATGAAGTTAGCTAAGAATTGAACTTACCAAAACAAGAAACAGATGCCATTGTCGATGAATTGAGCGATAGAGGAAGGATAACGAAAATGGCAGGTAGGAACTAGGATAATGTCAATTCTTAATGAAAGAAAATTCTTGACAGCGAGGGACGTCGAGTGAATCAATAAAGCACATATTAAACAAGATCGAGTAAGATCGCAGAAATAACTTGTCTTTTTTCCACTAGATTATAGCTTTTAGGTTAATTAAATAAATCTGGCAATATTTGTCCTATGGAATTGAATCCCAGAGTGATTTTTGATTTGAACTAGTGTGAAATTCCACCTGGTTCCCACTGAATCCAAATATTTTGATACTATTAATAGTAACGATATTATTGATTCTGTTTTTATTAAATCTTGATTCCAGTCTTGACTTCTTTTTTGAGAACTTGACCGTATTCAGTCCAAAAGTCTGACCTTCATATTGATTTTACAACTGAAATATCTATCGACTCATCTTTTTGTGACAAAGATTCTGTGACACTGAGGATAATAAATATCAAAAAGCTATTGAGAGAATAATCAAAAATGCAGGTATGGCTGGCAGCAAGCCATTTTTCTGAAGATTCATTGCTGTTATTAATTACAGTCGTCCTCGATTTAATAAATCAGAACATTATTCATAATCCTGTGAGATTCAAGTAACGGGTACTCATTAAATCTGGGTATAATCCTTAAATAAAAAATTGCAGTATCTGAAATTTGTGAGCGGAAGGTTATTAACGAAAAGCAGGCTGGAAATGAGCCTGCTATCGGTTATCTGTTTAACAATGTCTTTATTTTTAGTTGCGATTTATTGTTCAAATGAATATGTTTTCAGCCAAGTCTCTCAACCGCTTGTAACGGGCCCTGCACAACTAGAATCTATCAAGATAGATAATATTGTGCCATCTGAAACAGTGGACTTGGAAAAAGAGCTCGTGGTAACGGGTAAATCGTCCGACAATGCTACGAAAGACTGTTCGGTCTCTGTTATTGTCAACAGCATACAACCATACCAAAATGCAGTTGCTAGCGGTCCAGGAGGACAAACAGATTTTTCCCAATGGAAGTTTGTATTAGATGAGCAATACACTCAACTAAAAGAGGGTAGCAATAAGATAACAGCCAAATTACTTTGTCAGACTTCGCCTTCAAGGTGGTATAGCGTTGTAGTTTTTGGCGTTCCCAAGTCCAACGTTACCGAGACCGTATCTCCTCAACCCACGGAACAACAAGCCAACTTATCTGAGACCGTATCTCCTCAACCCACGGAACAACAAGCCAACTTATCTGAAGCTGCTGAAGAACAAGCCAATATACCTAGAGAGATACCTCCGGAGCCTGCTCAGCAAGAGTTATTCGTTACGATTTCGCCATTGAAAAATCCAGTAGCAAGAGGAGACAGACAAAACGCCACAATAACCGTTATGGATTCCAGTAACAGGCCTATAGGAGACGCGGAAATTGACGGAAAACTAATTTATCCTGGAGACAACTTCGAAAAGGAATTTAATGGAATTACTGATTCAGAGGGGAAATTTGTCTATTCCTGGACAATTGGCGAGAAAGGCGATGTTGGAGCTCTAGATATAGAAGTAGCAGTATCAAGCCAAGCATATCCTCCTGCAGAGGCGCATAACTCATTTGAAATAACGGAATC